>DASVMB010000232.1:0-3268 GCA_036384575.1 Bacillota bacterium | reverse complement strand
CAAGTATATCAAACCGTCCCAGTATAAACTGGAAAGCATCAATAACGAAGGTGTCATTGACGGCCATCGTTATGCCTTGAACTTGATGTCCTTCGCATACGGCCAATTGATTTACAACAAGAAAATGCTGGCTGATGCGGGACTCAAACCTCCGACAACTCCGGAAGAGTTGATTGATGTTGCCAAGAAGTTGACGAAAGCCCCGGATCAGTATGGTTTCGGAATGCCGGTAGTGCCGACCGAAACCGAATACTTCGCCCAAGGCATTCAGAAATTCGCCAGCGGTTTCGATGCGGGAATTTCCAAGAATGGCAAGATCGCAGTGAATGATCCCAATTTCGTAAAGGGCGTTGAATGCTTCAAAAAGGTCTACGACGCCGATGTCACCCCCAAGGGAATCGGCTGGTCCGTACAACGGCGGATGTTCGCCGATAACAAGATCGCGATGATTTTTGACGGAGCATATCAATTCGGCATCATCGACGGTTTTTATCCCGGCCATTCCAATGATTTCGGCGCTGTACGTCCGCCGTTCCCTGGCAATCACGTACTGTTCAACGAGAACTTCTTTGGAATCTCCAAAGCCTCCAAACATAAGGCGGAAGCTGTTAAATTCCTGAAATGGTGGATCCGCGCCGACAACCAGGCCGAATATAACATGTTCGGTCTGCATATCGGAACCGTAAAGACCAACTATCCCAAGGCTTGGCTTGATCAGCATCCGTATTTGGCTGCTTATAATGATCCCAAGCTGATTCCGATGCCCACCATGGTGAAGGGCTTTGAGGAACAGAGCGAGCAGATCCGGAGAACTCTGGTTGATAACGTGGCTCAAATCTTTTTCGCCAATAAACCCATTGATCAGGCGATGAACGACGCTGAGAAAGTTCTCGGCGACATCGTAAAGAAGTAATTTATTTAACTAACTGAAATTCGGTGGAGGGCGGGAAGTACAATGCCCTCCACCATCTTACGAAGATTCTATTAAGAAAGAAGGGTTTACATCGTGAGTGTTCAAGCAAGGAGAAAATTCGACACCCTTCCGTATCTCCTGGTTCTGCCCGCCCTGCTTGTTTTAGCGTTGGTTTATTTTTATCCGATTATTAAGGGTCTTCTCCTCTCGTTTACCGATGCGAAGTTCGTAGAGCAAGCCCCTTTTGTGGGTTTACAGAACTATTTGCGGATGACGAACGATCCGGATTTTTGGTATTCATGTAAAATAACCGTCATCTACTCCTTTTTCTATGTGGTAGGAGTTTTTGGGGTCGGGTTGGCCACAGCGCTCTTGCTGAACGCCAAATTTAAAGGCCGGCCCCTGGCCCGGACATTACTCATTATTCCTTATGCCATTCCCGATATTGCCGCGGTGGCCGTTTGGACCTGGCTCTTTGATTATCAATACGGTGTGATTAATTACATCTTGAAGGGGTTAGGCCTCATTGCCCAACCCGTCCAATGGTTGGCTAACCCGAGCGTGGCAATGTTCGCTGTTCTTGTGGTATCGGTTTGGCGGTTATTTCCCTTTCATTCCCTGGCCTTATTATCCGCTTTGCAGGGTGTACCGGAAGAGCTGTATGAATCCGCGGAGCTTGATGGGGCGACCGGAATTAAGAAATTCTTCTATGTCACTTTACCGTCTATCTCCGGAATCATGGGAATATTGGTTCTCTTGACCGTTATCTGGTCATTTCAACGTTTCACTATCATCTGGGCATTGACCCAAGGCGGTCCTGCACGGGCAACCGAATCTCTGGTCATCCAAGTTTATCTTAAAGCATTCAAATATTATCAGATGGGGTATGCCGGAGCAATCGGAACTGTGATGATTATTTTTTTGATGTTGATCACAATAGGCTACTTTATCCTGTCCAAAGAGGATCAAAAGTAGCCGGGGGGAGTTGAAACAGATGGCCGTGAACGATTCTACATTCCGGAAAAAACTTTCGCGGGTATTATTTTATCTATTGATGGTAGTCACCTGCGTTCTTATTGCATTTCCGATTTATTGGCTTTTGAACAGTTCGTTTCAAAGGGAGAGCGCCTTATTCTCATATCCTCCGGCTTTTTTCCCGAAACTATTCAGCGTGGAAGGGTTTCATAAACTTTTTGTCGATGGCCGGATTTGGCGCTGGATACTCAACACCGCCATTGTGACTATAAGCACTGTTGGATTAACCGTAATCTTCGCAACTTTGGCTGGATACAGTTTTTCCAGATTCAGATATAAGGGGAGAAAAACCTTATCACTGGCATTACTGAGCACGCAGATGCTTTCCGGCCCGATGGTGATCACCCCGTTATTCATTGTCTTCAGCAAATTGGGGTTGATTGACTCCTCATTATCATTAATCATCGCCGACACCGGGTTGTGTATCGCCGTGAATACGATGTTGATGAAGGGTTTCTTTGACACCATTCCGGTTGGAATCGAGGAAGCGGCTTACATCGATGGCTGTAATCGGATGGAAGCACTTTTCCGGGTCACACTTCCTCTGACAATGACGGGTATGGTCACAACGCTGGTAATGACCTTTTTTGTCACCTGGAATGAATATCTGTACGGATTAATCTTTATTAGCAACCAAGACAAATGGATTGGTAGTGTGGGTTTGGCCTCCTTTATAGGTAGCTATGTGGTCTCCCAGGATCAGATCCTGGCAGGGGCGTCACTTTTCTCGGTCACTCCGGTGCTTTTCTTTATGTTCTTCCAGAAATATATCGTCGTGGGTGTCACCAGCGGGGCGATCAAAGGATAAGGGTGGCTGAGAGTTTTGAAAGATGGCAAAGGTGTTCTCGCTTATGCCGCAATCTGTTTGATCTGGGGTACCGGGTATCTGGCCAACCGGATCGGGATTCGTAGTTTTCCGCCTTTATTGTTTTTATCTTTACGGTTATGTGCCGCCGGTAGCCTGCTCCTTCTTTATGCATTGGTTAAAAGGCTTCCCTTTCCTCGAAAAGCCGGGCAGTATCTCCAGATGTTTGGTGCGGGACTGCTTTTATTCTTTGGCGGGAACGGCTTTGGAATCTTAGGCCTGCAAACGGTTACCTCAGGGGCGGCAGCCCTGATCGTTTCCACAGTTCCTATCTTTACTGCTCTGATTGAGTTGGCTTTGCCGCACTCTTCAAGGCTTGGGCTCGCCGGTTGGATAGGGCTCTTGATCGGCGGTTGTGGGGTGGCTTTCCTGTTGGTCTCGGGTGAGCGGATGCAGGCTTTGGATCTGCGGGGCTGCTTGTTAGTGGGGATGGGAGCATTATGCTGGGCGGCAGG
>DASVMB010000231.1:0-2993 GCA_036384575.1 Bacillota bacterium | reverse complement strand
TTAATCTGGAAGACCGTTCACGATGGGTTGTCTGAAATCCTGGCTTCACCCATTCTGGCGGGTGGCAGGGTAAAGGCGATTGGAATCACCAACCAACGGGAAACGGTAGTTGTCTGGGACCGCACCACCGGCAAGCCAATCCACCCAGCCATCGTCTGGCAATGCCGCAGGACTGCGGAACGTTGCCAGGAACTAATCCGTAAGGGATACGGCAGAAAAATAAGCGTCAAAACCGGCTTACGCATTGATCCTTATTTCTCAGCCACGAAAATCGAGTGGATTTTGAACCAGGTCCCCGGGGCACGCGACAAGGCGGCCCGCGGCGAATTGGCCTGCGGGACCATTGACTCCTGGTTGATTTGGAAACTTACCGGCGGGCGGGTTCACGCCACGGATCCATCCAATGCCTCCCGGACGATGCTCTTTAATATTCATGAGCTGCGGTGGGACCTCGAGCTCTTAAGATTATTCGGAATACCCCCGGCCATGTTGCCGGAGGTTAAGCCTTCGGCGAGCTTTTTCGGGGAAACCGCTTCATCGGCCTGTGCCGGAGATCCGATTCCGATTGCCGGGGTTTTGGGCGACCAGCAAGCCGCGCTCTTCGGCCAAGGTTGTTTCGATCCGGGCGCGATGAAGAATACATACGGTACCGGTTGTTTTCTCTTGATGAACACCGGTCCCAAGGCCTATCAACCCCAAAACGGCTTACTCACCAGTATTGCCTGGAGTTTAAACGGCAAGGTGGATTACGTCCTGGAAGGCAGCGTCTTCATGGGCGGGGCGGTAATCCAGTGGCTCCGTGATGAACTGGGGATCTTGACGGCTGCTTCCGACTCCGAGCGGATGGCACTTGAGGTTCCGGATACCAACGGAGTCTATCTGGTTCCGGCTTTTACCGGACTGGGAGCGCCGCACTGGGATCCTTATGCCAGAGGGTTGATTATCGGATTAACCAGGGGGGTCAACCGTTCTCATCTTGTACGTGCCGCTTTGGAGGCCATTGCCTACCAAGTGAGGGAGGTTATCGAAAGCATGTGCCGGACCGTTAAGATCCGGCCTCAAAGTCTACGGGTTGACGGCGGCGCGGCGGCGAATAACTTTTTACTCCAATTTCAGGCCGATATCTGCAATCTGCAGATAGAGCGCAATAACTCTCTGGAGTTAACAGGGATCGGTGCGGCCTTCATCGCCGGATTGACCGCGGGATTCTGGGAGAATACCGATTCACTGAAAGGATTAATCCAATTGGAACGGGCCTTTACACCCGGGATGAACGCCACGGATCGGCAAAGGCTTTGTAACGGCTGGAACAAGGCGGTGGATCGCGCCAAAAGTTGGGATAAAGATTGATGAAACAGCTATACCTGTTTATAATTTGAAGATCCGGATTGACAAATACCCAAAACCGGCTTACACTTAAATTAAAGTAATTGTTCATACGCCCAGAGATGATGAGAGGGCCAAGAAGTTTAGGACACCTGCCGTGTCCCTAAATTTTTTGGCCTTTTTTATTTTCCTTCAAAGGAGGTTTTAGCTTGGGTAAAATCGAGGAGTTCGACGTAGCAATAATAGGAGCGGGCGTCATCGGCGCCGCACTTGCCAGGGAACTCTCGCGATATCAGCTCTCCATTGCGTTACTTGAGAAAGAAAACGATGTCGGTTGCGGAACTTCCAAAGCCAACAGCGGCATTGTCCACTCCGGAATTCACGAAGATCCGGGGAGTACCAAAGGCCGTCTTTGTATCGCCGGGAACCGGCTTTACCCTGCACTTGCCGGGGAACTGGATGTTCTATATCAAAATAACGGTTCGATCCTCGTGGCCAAAAGTGAGGCCGAGTTTCCCGTGCTGGAATCGATGTATCAAAACGGAATAGCAAACGGTTTGACCGGGATTGAGTCCCTAAATCGCCGGCAGTTGCTGGATCTGGAGCCCCATCTCTCCCCGGAGCTTGCGGGGGGATTGTTGGTCCCCGGGGCGGGAACCGTGGTACCTTTTGACCTGGTCTTCGCCCTCGTGGAGAATGCACTGGACAATGGCGTTCAATTACGGTTGGGCACAGAGGTTGTCAAGATCGAAACCCAAACCGGTCATTTTATTATCCAAACCCGTCAGCGAGGCGTATTACGCGCCCGATACATGGTCAATGCGGCCGGTTTGTATGGAGCGATGATTGCAGGTTTGATCGGGGACCACTCCTTCACCATTGCCCCCCGAAAGGGCGAAGAATACTTGCTCGATCGGCGATTGGAAGGTTTGGTGCGGCGCACCGTCTTCCCCCTTCCCGACAAAACATCGAAAGGTATTCTGATCATTCCCACGGTGGACGGGAACATCATGATCGGCCCAACCGCCAAAAGTACGGATAAACTAACCGATGATTCCACCAGCAGTTCCGGTTGGCAGGAGATTTTTGAAAATGCGCAATCATTGGTCCCATCGCTTCGGCCTGCCGATTTGATCACATCATTTGCCGGTATAAGGGCAGTCAGCCCGGATGAAGACTTTATCCTCCGGCCTTCTCCCCTCAATCCCCGGTTCATTCACGCCGCCGGGATCGCTTCGCCGGGGCTGACGGCCGCCCCCGCCATTGCGCTGGAACTGGTGGAACTACTCCGTGAAGCCGGACTCATACTCAAATCCAAACAAAGGTTTAACCCAGAGCGGAAACTAATCCGCTTGCGTCAGCTCAATCGTGAAGAACAGGCAGAATTGATGGAGCGGGATCGCCGGTACGCCAACATCGTTTGCCGCTGCGAATTGGTGAGTGAAGCCGAAATCCGTACGGCAATCCGCAGGGGTGCCACCACCGTCGATGGAGTCAAATTAAGGACCAGAGCAGGAATGGGGCGCTGCCAGGGAGGATTTTGTACTCCCCGGATTATCCAAATCTTGAGTGAGGAATTAGGGATTGATCCTACGGCGGTCCGTAAGAAGGGACCCTGCAGCGAGCTTCTCACCGGCTGGTTGCGGGAAAAGGCCGGGGTGCCAGGA
>DASVMB010000230.1:0-3759 GCA_036384575.1 Bacillota bacterium | reverse complement strand
CGTTGACCGGCGGCGTTATCCGCATGGCCGGTCGAAAAGTTGAACGGCCGGATAAGGACCGGATGGTGGTATTTCAAAGTTTCGATCAACTCTTTCCCTGGTTGACCGTGCTCCAGAACATTACCTTTGCCTTACAGGCTACCCGGACGGTGATTGATTCGAAGGCCAGGGCCGCCACTGCCCGTAGTTATTTGCAATTGGTGGGGCTCTCGGGTTATGCGGATTATTTCCCGCACCAGATTTCCGGCGGTATGAAACAACGGGTTGCCATCGCCCGGGCTCTCTCGGTCAGACCCCGAATTCTATTGATGGATGAACCTTTCGGTAGTCTTGACGCGCTCAACCGCAATCTACTCCAGGAGGAACTCATCCGGATCTGGCAAAATACCGGTGTAACCATTATCTTCGTGACTCACAGCATTGAAGAGGCTATCCTACTCAGCGAGAAGATTTTAGTCTTGGAAACCGGGCCGGGGCGGATCAGAGCCCTGCTCACCAACTCCATTCCCAGACCACGCTCACCGGAAGCACCGGAATTTACCACGCTTTGGAAAGAACTCCATGGGTTGCTGGGACTCTACCGTGAAACGGGAACGGCGGTGGAGCCCCAACGACGGATCGTCTTTGAGGACGGCATCCTGCAACCGTCTCGTTGAATACTCTTAATATGATAGTTTCAGATCAGGCTCTCAAAGCCCGATCCCATTGTCTCCGAAGTATTTGGGGCCTTCAGAAACTCCCCGGGTCCCTACATAATATGCCCGGCCATCTATTTCAAAAAAATAGCGAGGGATCTATACCTTGGCAATTCATTTATCCCTTCAAGGCTCCGGCCAGTGTTCCCTTGAGAATCCAGCGATGACCTAAGATATATAGCAGGATCGTTGGCGCAGCCGAGATAATTGCGGCAGCAGCATAGCGCGGCATATTGTCCACACCATAGGCGTTAAGAAATTGCGCTATCCGCAACTGCATGGTAAAGAGTTTTTGACTGTTAATCAGGATCAAGCTCAATAGATAATCGCTCCAAGCGGCTATAAAGACCAGCATGACGGCAAGAACTGTCGCCGGCTTGGCAAGCGGCAACATGATCCGGAAAAAAGTACCCGTGTGCCCGGCGCCATCGATTCTAGCCGCTTCCGCCAGCTCTCCGGGCAGGCCCTGAAAGAAGGAACGATAGATGATTGTCCAAAATGGAATACCGAATGCGGCCAGCGGCAAAAACAGTCCGGGCAACGTATCGGTGAGGTTCATTTGTGAACATAGCTTATAAAGCGGAATTAAGATCATCTGCACCGGTACGAAATAACCCGCTAAGATACAGTAAAACACCACTTCCGTAACTTTGCTCCGGTAACGGGCAAAAATATAACCCGCCATTGCCGCAGGCGGCACCGTACAGAGAACTGCGCCTAAACAGACAATCACAGTATTAAGTAAACCTTGATCGATCTGTACGGCTACCCAGGCTTCAATGAAATTAACCCAACGTATCTGAGTAGGCAGGCTCCATGGATTGTAGGAACATTCCAAACGGGTCTTGAATACGAAGAGCCATGGCATAAGAAGCGGTAAGATAACCGTTAAAGCCAGCAAAATCAAAACAGTAGTAATTAGCACTCCGGCAATGGTCGGACGGGTTCTGACGTATTGATCCTCCCGGTTTGTATCAATCGATGCGTGATTCATTACATGTCACCTTCTTTTCGTTGCCAGGAAAATTGGGCCACGGTAAAGATTAACGAGAGCAGGAATATGACCACACCTACTGCAGCCGCTTTACCATATTGCCAATTTCTGAAACCTTGTTGGTAAATGATAATACCCAATGTTGTCGTAGCATAACCCGGCCCGCCAGTGGTGAGAAGATAGGGTAAATCGAAAATCTTTAAGCTGCCGACGACGCATAAAATACCAATAATGCGGAGCGGATTGGCAACCATCGGCAGTACGATATGTCTTGCATATTGCCAGCGGTTTGCGCCATCCAACTGCGACGCTTCGCGAATCTCCACCGGTATCTGTTCGATGTTGGCCATGAGATAGACAATGTAGAACCCGGAGTAAGCCCAGGTGGCAACGGCAAATACCGACCAGAAAGCGAGCTGCGGATCTCCCAGAAAGTCTATTTTCGCGAGCCAACCCCAGTTCAATTTGGCCGAGAGAGAGGCGATTATACCGAAGTTCGGCGCAAAAACAAACCGTCCCAACATCGCCACAATCGCCGACGGCAAAATCGACGCCAGATAATAAACGGCGCGTAACGGATTGGTAATCTTATTCCTGTAAGCGGATAAGGAAAAGGCGATAAAGAACGTCAAGGGGATCTGAATGACCACGCTCCAGAATGCCCAGCCAAAAACATGAATCAAACCCGCCTGGAACTCTTCGTTGGTAAATAGCCTCAGATAATTCTCAAATCCGATGAAAACCGGTTGACCAAGGCCGGTGGTACGCGTGAGGGAGAGATGGAAAGTTTGTTCAATCGGATAATACATAAAAACAACAAGGAACACTACGGCAGGCAAAAGGAAAAAAGTTTTGAAAAAAATAGCGTTTAAGTCCTGCTTTTTTTGACGATTCTCATTAGACGGAGAACCACTCACACTCATGCTCTCTTGCATTCCCAACACCTCAATGTCTTTCAAATTATCATGTTTCCGGGGTGAGGAATAACCTCTGGGTTCATCCTTTCCTCTCAAACAAAAGCCGGCGGAGGCAGAAACAATCCACGCCTCCGCCAACAATTGTCACGGAACGGATTGCTTACTTTTTAACCGGTCCCATATTTTCTTCCACCAATGATTCATATGTGGCAAAGGCTTTTTTAACATCGCCATCGGGGAGGAAAATATTCTGCATCGCATCGAGCAACGGAGTGGTCACCATCGGCGGTAAATTCTGGTCCCACCAGAATTGAACCGCTTTAGCCTTACCGAATACACCGGCAGCCATCCCGGTCAAACGGGAGGGGGCTTTCACGCCCGGCACGGAACAGATACGTCCGGGTTCGGCTTGACAGGCTTCCACACTCATCGCGTACTTCATGAAGCGCACGACCGCATCCTTCTTATTGGCGGCAGCTTTGGTAGCAGCGAAGGCGATATCGGGCATGCCCATCACATCGGTAATCTTGCCCTTGCCGCCTTTCATTTCCGGAAAAGCGTAGAAACCAATAGTTTGATCGGTAAATTCCTTGTTAGAATATTGGGCGCACATCCAGGAACCAGTAATATGCATTGCGGCTTTACCCGTAGCCACAAGTTGTTGAGAATCGTTATACGCCTCACCCAGCGGCTTATCGCCGAAGTAACCCTTCTTTGCCCATTCCTGATACTTCTGAGCGGCTTTGACAAATTCAGCACTGTCGAAACGACTCTTCCGGGCACTGGCGTCATTGAAAACCTGAACGCCGCCGCTTCGGTCGGTTAGGTACATAAACAAAGCCAGAACCGGCCATTTATCTCTGGCACCGCAGGCAAAAGGCTGAACACCTTTACTCTTTAACGTATCGGCTACTTTTTCCAATTGGTCGATTGTAGTCGGCACTTTCAGATTATATTTTTTGAACATGCCTTCATTGTAAAATACACCGGCGATGGCAAAGAACGGGGCCACTCCATAGATCTTGTCTTTCCAGGTCATCGCTTGTTGAGCGGCGGCGCTACCGGGGATGGATTTAAGCTCTTTGGTCAGATCGAGCAGCTGGCCCATATCGGCGTATCCGCCCATCGTGGAACCGCCCCAGCTCTGGAAAAT
>DASVMB010000229.1:0-3387 GCA_036384575.1 Bacillota bacterium | reverse complement strand
AGGTGAAGCAATCCCATTTATCAAACTCAGACTTGTTTTCATTGGTTATCATCGTAAAGTGCCAATTTCCCATGGCCATCATGGCCGCTTTGTCTTTCATCATCAATTGGGAAGCGTCGCCGTAGGTGAGGTTTAAAGCATCCGGAGGGAAATACCCTTTCTTAACCAGGGTTTCCAGCATGCCGAAGGCTTTAACAAAAGCCGGATCGTCAAAACGGGCTATACCGGCTTTGGCGTTTTGATACAGTTTCGCTCCGGCAGTCCGGTCAGCTATATACATAAAAGCATGCAAAATCGTCCAAGAATCTTTACCGCCAACGGTAAACGGAATAATACCCTGCTTTTTCAGTTCTTCACAGACGGTTAATAATTCCGACCAGGTTTTGGGGGGAGTCAAGCCGTATTGGGCAAACATTTTCTTGTTGTACCAGACGGTGTTGACTGTGGGGAAAAAGGGAATGCCGTATATTTTCCCATTATAAGTATGGTTGGAGAATAATGCTTTTGATAGACCCCAGTAGTCTTTGGCGACCGCTTTGGTCAGGTCATAGAGCATTCCCTCCCGGGAATAGATGGCCTGCGTTTCTCCGCCCCAGTTAAAAAAGATATCCGGACCGGCGCCGCCCATCATGGCCACTTGCAATTTGGTCTTATAAGCTTCATTTTCGGTATAGTTGTATTCGATTTGAATATCGGGATTGGCTTTTTCAAAGGCTTTAATCTGGTTCATCATACATAACCCAAGCGAATCGGTCTCATTGGGCCGTTGAATACTCCACATGGTAAGTTTCACCGGCTCAGCGGCGCATACGATGCTCACACCCGCGAGCAGTGCTATCAACAATAAGACTCCAATGAGATGCAATGTTTTTTTCATTCCGAAATCTCCTTCCTACTCTTTTTCAGTGAACTATGAATGCTTAAGAGAATAAGCAGCTTCATAATTCTAGGGTCAGCCAACCCGGTGTAACCATTGCAGTTCTGCCCCACAACGAAGTGAAGGGAAATCATCGAGCTGGTTGACCTATCTAGAAAAAGGCCTTAGGTTCTTTCTAGATAGGGATGGGAACGTTCCGGAACGTCTTCTCCAAATAAATTGTAACAAAATGATGAACATTGGACTAGTGATAAAACATTGTCCTTTGATGCCAAAATATTGACCATTCATTTTTTAATCATATGCCGTTTCAATCAATGCCGCAGCCTGTTCAGGGCTACACCGCCCGGCTAATAATTCTTGCAAACTCTGGAGCAGACATTGGGTAACCGGTTCCGGCAGGTCCTGATCCCACCATTGCATCAGTGAAGAGGCGTTGGTCAGCAATTGGGCGATTCCTTTAATCTGAGGCCGGTCGTTTTTACCCATATATGGCGTTGCCAAGGTAACCAGCTTGCCGGTCATGCGGTAACTATCGACCAAACTTTCCTTACTGGAGAGAAACTTGAGAAACTTAAGGGCCTCCCCGGAATTTTCCGACTTCTTAATCGAAAACCCGGCCACAGCCCCGACAATATTCTGAGCTGATCCTTTTCCACCCTTCAACACGGGGAAGGGAAAAAAGTCCCATTTTTCAAGGTCTTGACGCATCTGCAGCGTAAGCTGTTGATACTCCCAATCACCCATAAACATCATCAAGGCTTTATTGTGAATCATCAATTGGGTGGCTTCGATATAACTGGTGCTTAAAACTTCCGCAGGCAAGTATTCCCGCAACGCCAGCTGTTGCAGGAGCCGGAAGGCTTGCACAAAATCGGGATAAGTGAAACGCTTTTGACGGCTTTTGGCCGCAAAATAGAGTTCATTTCCGGCCAAGCGGTCCACCAGGTACATATAGGGGTAAAGAATCGTCCAAGGCTCCTGCCCGCCCATGGCGATGGGAACATATCCTTTGGTTTTCATCTTATCGCAAAGGGCCAGAAATTCTTCCCAGGTTTGGGGGGTGCGCCAATGATTTTTCCGAAAAATTGCCTTATTATACCAAACCACTTCAACCGAAGGAAACAGGGGGATGCCGTAAATCCTCCCCTGATAGCTATGAGTGGCGAACATCCCCGGGGATAAACCCCATTTATCCTTCCCCAAGTCCCGGGTCAAATCGTATAATAGACCTTCCCTGGAGTAAATAAGTTGGCTCTCGCCGCCCCAGTTAAAAAGGATATCCGGCCCTTCACCCCCAAACATGGCCACCTTCAGTTTGGTCTTATAAGACTGGTTCTCCCAGAATCGATGGTCAATTGTAATGCCGGGATTGGCTGCTTCATATTTTTTAATCTCAAGCTCCATCCAATCACCGGTTAAGTCCAATACCGGTTGATTGATTGTCCATATGGTAATACGGACCCCCATCTCCTTGGCTGAGGCGGGAAGGATTGTTGTCAAGAATAACAGAACGATGAATATGGTTCTCGAAATAAATCGGATTTGAGAATATTGAATGTTCATCCCGTTCCTCCATCCCTTGGGGCTACCCCGGAAGTACCCTTAATATGAAAAGATAAATCAAGCCAAAACTCATGCTGCCCGGTGCGTCCAGTCCCATGCCTTTTGCCTTCTCAATAAGCAAATGCCTATTAGCAACTCACCCCCGACCCCTCTCTTTTCCGAAAGAGAGGGGAGTAGGGTTGTAATGAAAACTTGCCGGTAACGTGGGGTGAGTTGCCTCATGCCTTACGCCTATTGCCTATTGCCTGTTGCCTGTTGCCTGTTGCCTGTTGCCTGTTGCCTCTTGCCTCATGCCTCATGCCTCACACCTCACGCCTTCGTCTTCGAAGGAATCCGGCGGTAATCGGCGGGGGTCATCCCCACCATATCATGAAAAACTTTACTGAAATAACGGCTATTCCAGAAACCGACTTTTGTAGCTATCTCATAAATATGATCATTGGTAAACAACAGTAATTCTTTGGCGCGTTCCACCCGCAGCCGCTGCAGGTAGTCGCTGAAGTGTTCCCCGGCATATTCGGGAAAAACCCGGCAAAGATAACTTTTACTGACCCCGGCGTGACAGGCGACCTCTTCCAAAGAGAGATCCCGGGTGAAATTGGACTGAATAAACATCAGCGCTTTCCGGATGGTCAAGGAGACTTGGGGATAAACACTTGCTTTGACCAATTGCAGATAACAGTCAACCAGTTTTTCGATGCCTATCTGCCAATCCCGAATTGATTCGGCCTGTTCCAGGATTTCGGGAAAAGTTGATTCTCCATGGGCAATTTCTTCCCAGTGTACTTGATATTCAACCAGGATCCGCCGCAAGGTATTGACAAAATCCAGAACCATCCAGCGGGCTTCTTCAGGGCCCAGGCTAATTGGAATTACCGCTTCGAAGACATGATTTAAAAAATCATGGATCGCTTCATGATCCGCACAACGCAGCGCCCGCTCCC
>DASVMB010000228.1:0-3403 GCA_036384575.1 Bacillota bacterium | reverse complement strand
ATGAATACAAGGATGCCGGTTTTCACACTTGCTTTTGGCAATTATGATTGGAAAACAATCCATTTACCTATCCTATCTTACCGCAAGCCATATCAAAAAGAAAGACAAAATATGACCGGGAGATCGCGCCGATCATTTTCCCAAATTTTTCTGGTCATGGCCAGGGGTTGTGTGGTATAGTATATCCAAGCATTCGTCCTACGAATAAGCACGATAGCAATGATTTCGACCGGATGGGCTTTCATTGCCGAGTACTCATTCATTGAGGAGGTTGTCCATGAAACACGAGCTTGAAGAAGGACCCCTTTTACAGCTGGACTTTTCAAAGATCGGCCAGATCGCGGCCAAATGTTCCGATGTAATCCCGGTAGCGGTTCAAAACGCGGATACCAAAGAAGTCATCCTGGTGGCTTATGTGAACGAAACCGCTTTACAGACAGCTATCTCCACCCGAACCGCGGTTTTTTGGTCTACATCCCGCAATGAGCTTTGGGTGAAAGGCCAGACGAGCGGCGAGACCTTTGAATTATTGGAAGTTTATGTGAACTGTGAACAAAACTCCTTAGTTTATATGGTTCGGCCAAGGAAAGGCGGTATTTGCCATACCAAGAACTTAAACGGCGAGCCCCGGAACTGCTACTACCGCCGCCTGAACTTTACTACCGGAAAGCTGGAAAACATCAACCCGTGAGTTGAATGTTCTTTAATCCAACTTACACTCCCCGACCATTTTATGGAGATCCGCCACGATATCCTGGAGCCGTTGGGAAACATCCAGGATACCTTGGAGTGTTTGAGCTTGTTCAGATACCGCTGTAACCACCGTTTCACTGGATATCGCAAATTGTTTGCTGATTTCGGTAATTTTCTGTACGAACGAATTCGTTTGATCCGTTTCCCGAACCTGATCTTGGACCAACCGCGAAATCTGACTGGTAAAGGTGAAACTTTCTGCGGAACGTTCCTTGATCTCTCCGAGTTTCATTTCAGCCTGCTTAATCATGCTGTCGCTGGTGTTCAACAGGGCATGAAATTCATTGGCCATCTTCACAATCTGGCCGAGTTCATTCCGTAATTCCGTAACTTCGGAAGTGATTTCCCCCAGGGACGTCTGAGAATTATCGGCCAAAGTTCTTATCTCCCGGGCGACCACTGCGAATCCCTGACCGGAATCTCCTGCTTTGGAGGCCTCAATATTGGCATTTAGCGACAAAATTTTAGTTTGGCGTGACATATAGGAAAGCAAAGAAAGGATTTTACGGATTTCTTCAGAACGTCGGCTCAGCGCTGAAGTAAAATCTTTCAACCGCACGGCAAAATCAACCACTTGATGGAGGAGCTTCAACGTTTCCTGGATGGATGCTTCCCCGCCAACCGCGGCTTCGGAAGAACGAAGTACCACCTCTTCGGCTTTCGCCGCCGAACTCGCAACCTCGGAAGCACCGCTGGTCATTTCCTCCATCAACTCGGCGATGCTACCGGTACTGTTGGATTGGTCCTCTGCACCTAATTGAATCTGATTCATCATTGCCGCAACCTCTTCCGATGTAGCACTGGCGTTTTCGACGGAATGAACCAGTTGTTGACTGATGGTGTTCAATGAACCGGTCAATCGGGATACGGCCTTCACAATATTCCTCGAATTATCCTGAACCCGGTTCACCGTTTCGGCCAACATCGCAATTTCCTTAAACATCGTCGAAATCTCCAAGCGTTTCGAAAGATCGCCCTGAGACGCGGCAATTTGATTTAAACGTCTGATTAAGCCTTGGAGGGGATTCATGATCCGGGAGGAGATGAGAAATGCGACCAAAGTGGCCACTCCTGCAGCGAATAAACAGACGATCATTAAGGCAATGATCAAATTCCGCTTGTCATTCTGAATCTGATCCGCCCCGATATCGACTCCAACAATTCCCACCACTTGGTTGGATGAGTTTCTTACAGGAGCATAAGCGGAACGGCTCCATATCCGTTCGGTTTTGTCCCACACCGGTTTGGGGTTAACCGTTATAAATCCTTGAAATGCCCTGCGCATTTCGGTTTCCGGTTCCCCGTACTCTTGATTGATTGAACAATGGTCCTGAGAAGCATCGGCATCCACGACATAATGTGCCTTCCCGTCATCGGCCAATCGCATGGAGTATACATATTTAACCCCGGAATTTTTTTGAAGCCGCTGTAATACTTGGAATGCCTGATGATAATAGGCTGTATCATCATCACCGGTTTGTAACGCCGCCAATTGATCTCCATTTAATAATGATACCCCTGTCCGGGCTACTGAAATAATACTCCGGCCCATCTCCCTGTCTAGCCGGGTAGCAGCCTGATAGTAGAAGAATATTCCGGTAATAAAGATTCCCACCACGAGAATTCCGGCTTGAACCAAACACAAAAACGTTTGAAACGATATCTTTCCCCTAAAATGCTGTGATAACTGATCTCTTTTCCCCATAGGAGTTTTCCCCTTCATCTAAGCTGTAATCAAGGCAAGCATAGGATGTCATCGTCATTTTTCTACCGTTTTTGAATTAAAAATGCAAAAAAAGCCCGATCCAAATTTTTGAATCGGGTTGTCAATATCTTGCGGACGTTTAAATCTCAAACTTCATTTGAATCGACAGCGGGTGCCTCCTTGGTAGTGATTGCGTGATAAGCTTCCAAATCCCCGAAAATGTAGACCCGATCTCCGACTGTCATGGTCTCAAGTCCCTTGGGAAAGGGAAAAAACTGTCCTTTTCGTTCCACCGCCAAAACCAGCAAATTTTTCTTACGTAAATCGAGTTCCGCCAATGAACGCCGGTTTAAGTTGGAACAGGACTCAATCTCCTGAAATACAATACCCCAGTTGGTATTGAGATGGATCATCTGATTGAAGTTTTCCGGACGCTCCCGAAGCGATAGCCAGTACCACAGTATATGAAGCAAGGCGAGCCCCCCCATGAGGATGCTCAAGGCTACGCCGGGGAAACAAACCCAGAATGCAGCGGTTAATCCCATCGTAAGCCACCAGGATTTTTTTAATAACCCGATCCATGGCGGCGTGATAGGAATACGGTAAACTTGATCAAAAATTTTGCAGCCAACGATAAGTATCCAGGCACCACGGAGCGCTCCTGCAATATTGTTGCCCAGCTTCAATAGGCGACCAATCAGATATCCCAGGACAATCAGGTTTAGAATGACCAGGACAAGTAGATTCAAGTAATTCCATATGCCGAAAGGAATAGGCATGATTCTCACCCTTTGAAACGACATTTTCCCGGCAAATCTTCAAAAATAAAAGACCGCCTGAATCGACTCTGGAGGGGTTAATAAAGGATATGACATCATGTTCCGATAAATGCCTACACTTCCAGCAAAAATAATTACAAAAAAAACAAGCATTCGTTGCTTGATT
>DASVMB010000227.1:0-2642 GCA_036384575.1 Bacillota bacterium | reverse complement strand
TATGAGAGCCATAAGCTGGTGACCTACCCCAGAACGGATTCGCGCTACCTCAGCGAGGATATCGTACCGACGCTGCCGGAACGACTCCGCAGTGTGGCTGATGCAGGACCTTATGCCGAATCGGTTCAGGCCATCTTGAAGTCAAAGATTGTACCCACCAAAAGATTGGTTGATAATGCCAAGGTCACGGATCATCATGCCATTATCCCCACTGAAGAGCCGGTTTACTTGAGTAAACTCAACTCCGAAGAATTCCGAATCTACGATCTGATCGTCAAACGGTTCCTGGCCGTGCTTTCGCCGGCTTTTGAGTACCAGGAAACCACATTACAGGTGGGTGTGAACGGAGAGGTCTTTACGGCCGGAGGAAAAACCGTTAAGTTGCAGGGATGGCGAAGAATCTACCAAAATCTCGGCAACCTGGAGGAAGAAGCCGATTTCGATGATTCCGGAGACCCGACCGGCCGGGAAACGGCGCAAACCCTTCCGGAGTTTCATGAGGGCGAGGTTATCAAAATTCAATCCGTTCATATGGCAGCCGGAAAAACGAAACCGCCTGCCCGGTATACCGAGGCCACACTACTCACTGCCATGGAGCACCCGGGTAAGAATATTCAAGATCACGGGCTCCGGGAGGCGCTGGAGAATAGCAGCGGCCTCGGCACACCCGCAACCCGGGCGGAGATCATTGAGAAACTATTCAACTCTTTTTATATGGAACGTCACGGTAAAGAGATCATCCCCACTTCCAAAGGGGTTCAACTCATCGGCCTGGTCCCCCCGGAGCTCAAATCACCGGAATTAACGGCCAAATGGGAGCGGCAATTAAGCGAGATCGGCAAAGGCCGGGCCGATCATACCGATTTTGTCAAAGAGATCCGGAATTATACGGTTCAGTTGGTCGGTGCCGTGGCCGGAAGCAGCCAAACATACCGTCACGATAACTTAACCCGCGCCAAGTGTCCCGATTGCGGGAAGTATCTTTTACAGGTCAAGGGGAAACACGGAGAAATGCTGGTATGTCAGGATCGATCCTGCGGCTACCGGGAAAGCATCTCGGTTCATTCCAATGCCCGTTGCCCGCAATGCCATAAAAAGATGGAGCTACGCGGTGAGGGGGAGGGCAAAATATTCACCTGCAGCTGCGGTTATCGTGAGAAGCTCTCCGCATTTACCAAGCGGCGTGAAACGGAAAAAGCCGGCGCTAACAAACGGGAGGTCCAGAAGTATTTGCATAACCAGTCGGATGATGCTCCTATCAATACCGCCCTCGCCGAGGCGCTGGCGAAATTGAAACAGTAGTCGCTAATCAATCATGATAGTCCGGGTATAACAAAAAAACGATCATTTAGGTCGTTTTTTTCATTCCCCAATAAATATTCGCAAAGACTTTATAAACCAAATGATGATATAATATGTTTCGTACGATCCAAATAAGGATAAACAGAATATGGATAAAAAACCAACCAGCGAAACCTATACCGAATTTCAAACAGCCTATGACTTTTTCAACCGGGAACTGTTCGGCAGTCAACTTCCTGATTGTCTGATTACGTATCAGCGTAAAGCGAAAACCAAAGGATATTTTGCCGATGGCCGCTTTGAAAACACCGAGAACGGTCGGATTATCGATGAAATCGCCATGAATCCCGATTATTTCAGCGGGGAGAGCATTTCTTCAAAAACCATATTATCCACCCTGGTTCACGAGATGTGTCATCTTTGGCAGAAATATTACGGCAAACCGGGCCGGAATCGGTATCACAACCAGGAATGGGCTGAAATGATGCTAAAAGTTGGTTTACTCCCGACCGATAACAAGACTCCGACTGGGAAAATGACAGGAGATAAAATGTCTCATCTGATCATTAAAGGCGGGGCTTTCGATCGGGTTTGTGATCGATTACTTGAGAACATCAAGATCGCCTGGGTGGATCGCTGGACCGGCATGGATTCACAATCAGGTTCAAAACTGAAGAATAAGACCAAATATGTCTGCCCTGTGTGTCACCTGAATGTTTGGGGTAAACCGGGAATCAAAATTCTTTGTGGAAATTGCATGTGTAAGTTGGTTGAAGAGTGAACCGAGGGTATTGATTATCCGAAACGGCAAAATCGTTGATGAAACATACATCTATCCGTACCAAAAAGAGCACCTGATCAACTCAAGGTATTTATTTTGATAAACTTGACAATTGGGGAGAGTTTTTTTATAATTACAATTAAGCAATTGCTTAATCGTTATATGGAGGTGTACCATGGAAAAAGAGACGGGTATAGGCAAGAACAACCAGGATGTATGCGATAGTTTTTGTCCTTCGGATGCCAACCTTGACGGTTTACGGGAAAAGGTTCTAGAAGTAGCCGGATTATCGGAGATTTTTAAGGTTTTGGGCGACGAGACCCGAACCAAGATATTATATCTTTTAGCCCATCGTAAGCTTTGCGTCTGTGATATTGCCGTGATTTTGGAAATGAGTCTTCCGGCGGTATCCCATCATTTACGACTTTTAAAGGCGCTACGGTTGGTGAAATATGCCCGGGACGGTAAAATGGTTTATTATTCTCTAGACGATGAACACATATTAAATTTGATCCGCGAAGCGCAGGAGCATTTTGCCGAAGGAAGATAAATTTATTGA
>DASVMB010000226.1:0-5144 GCA_036384575.1 Bacillota bacterium | reverse complement strand
TCTTTAAAATCTCCACCAATTTTCCTCGTTCTTTATGGTCTTCGGGGAGATATTCCAGCATATCCAGGAGTGCTGCCGGATACCAGCCAATCGCCCGCCCCCAAAATTCAGGAGCCTTTCCGGTCTCCGGATCCGCCCATGCCGCTTCCTTACTTTCGTCCCAGCCATGATATAACAATCCGGTTTTTTCATCTAACGTATGTCTCTCGATAAGTAAAGCCTGTTCGACTGCAACATCACAAAAGAAATCATCTTTAAATTTTCTGCCGAATTGGACCGCAATCGGTCCTCCCATAAAGAGCGAATCCAGCCACATCTGATTCGGATGTCTTGTTTTATGCCAAAATCCCCCTTCGCTATTTCTTTTCCAGGTACGCAACAAAGAAACCAGTGTCGACAAGGCCTTGAAATAACGTTCATCTCCCGTTCGTTCATAAAGGTTGAACAGAAGTATTCCGGGTTGGATATCGTCCAATTCGTCCGGGTTATAATCATGAATGCTTCCGTCCGGGAAGATGATGCTATCAACCCATTTTTTGATATACTCATAATACTTCTCGTTTTGGGTCTCCTTCCAACATTTCTCCATGCCCGACAAAAAGACGCCCTGATGATAATGAAACCTGCCAACCGGGGGCAATTCCTGCGGCGGGTATTTTGACATCAGTGTTTCACAGGCTTTTTCAGCCCATTGTAACGGTGTCAGTCGCTGTTTGGCAACGTTGTTGCCTGCCGGTCCATTTAAACTCATTTTCTTATGCCACTCCTTATCTGACGGTTTTCTTTTCAGCAGCCTTCGATGATATTGAATATTCGTGGGGTTACAAGGACACCCATCGGTCTTAACCGATACTGATAAGACCAGCCCACTCCGGTGCTTCGCCAAGCGTTAGGTCCATACCAATGAAAATTACGAATACAATTGTGGACTGCGCCAAAAGCATTGACCCGGTTCCCGAAGGCGGTTATTTCAAGTTGATGTTCCCCTGCTTCCACATACCCCAGATTTAAGGTATACGGCTCAAAAGCAATATCCCCTTTTGTCTTACCGTCCAGTTTTATCCCTAGAACCGTATTCTGAAACAACGGAACCTGGATTATCAAATTGCCCCCATGTGAATGAATCGGGCAATGATAGGTTACATTTCCGGCGTAAAAAGGCAAACCTTGTTCAGTCCAGTCACCAAAGGCCAGAGTGCGGGGGGATTTGATGATTTTGGCGAACCGTCCCTGAACTTCCACACCGAAATCCCCAAGTAGATAGCACCATTCAACATCGGTCCTGGCGCCAAAAGGAATATTCAGGATAATCTCATTTTCACCTTTAACGAGCGCCGGTAGGGAAACTGTTTTAATGGCCTCGTCGACAAACCAGCCTTTGACAATCGGCTGAACTTCCTTCCCGTTGACGATTATCAAAGTGTTTTCCGGATTTTCTAATGCCAAGGATGGAAATGGAATTTCAATTTCGGATTGAACCCGAAATCGTAAGCTCAAAGTATGGGAAGGCGGCTCAACGGCAGTGTCCGTCCAAGGCTGGGCCATGGGTTCGGTTTTTATTTTATAACCCAATTGCTTTCGAAAAAGGGTGTCGATCCGCAATATCTCCTCGACCGGTTGCCAAGCGCCGCCGTCAAAAGAGTATTCGGCCATATCCAACAACAAGACATTCGGCTCATCCAGGGTAATGGCGGGCGGATCCGCCATATAAACCGGATCTGCCGGCAATTCCAGCTTAAGAGGGGACGAGTACCCAATGGCGGCCTCCCCGGGTTCCAAGCGGAGCAATAAGCTGTCATGGCTGTAAAACTCATGATTAATAACGGTATCATTTCCTCTGACGCGGGCGTCGGCAAGGCAAATCGTTCCGTCCATGCCATTGTAAATCGACGGGCGCCACTTGCCCTTCAACCTTATTTCGATCTTTTGCGGCTTAAATGACGGTTGATCGCGTAATTTATAACCCCAAGGATCTTCGACAGTCCTGGCATGACAGATGAAAAGCCAACGGGAACCTCCATCATTCCTCATTTGGTAAATGAGGTCTTCCGTCCGGGAACCGTCAGAATTGCGAATATCAACCTCCCGGTAGGGTTCAAGCGCCTCAGTAATCCGTCTCTTGGTAAAGGGTACTACTGAACACTTCGCCGCCAATTGCCGCACCCGATCGGACGGCTCCGCGTCAACCAGCCAGACGGGTTCGCCGCTAAAAATCACAACTCCGCCGGCTTTTTGAAAAGCTTCCAGCCTGGCTACGGTTGTCGAACGCAGCGTATGACATCCCGGCACAATAATAACATCATATTTCATCTTTCCGGCCTCAAACGGGACTGAGACCTCACCGGGAGTCAGTGATGGCAAAAGAGCCTCGGAGAGATAGTCAAAGTCAAGCAACCCAAATAACAGCCATTCCGTAATATTACGGAAATTATTCTCCAGTTCGTCTCTGACCGCAAAAGTCTGTTCCAAAGGCCCCCAATGCAGCCAGTATGATTCGATGGGATGAATCACGCCAATCCGGACCCGAGGCACACCACGGGTCAATGCTGTGTTCACCCTGCTAAAATAATCCTCAATCAGGTGATATTCTTTATACCATGGAGATTGATATCCAATACTGGCCGGATAATCACGTTTCGCTTCCCCGGCCATCGATACGAGGGTTAAATGATGCACTCTCACAGTCACACCCAAAGCGGCCTGCCAGTCGCCCTGTAATTTGTGACCCCGGAAATCAAAATCCCAATTGGTCACCCCGTACAATTCGCTTAATACACCGGGGCATCCATACTGATGCGCGGCGCTTTGAGCTTGTTTAGCAGTGGTATATTCTCTACGGTCACATAGGATGTCAATTCCAGGAAGTTGGAAAGAACGATAAGAACGCATTGCTTCTCCCAACGCCTTAGTCTGGGAAAATAGCGTCGGTTCTTCCATCATGTGCCCGGTTAGCATAATGCCGTGGGACGAGCACCATGCCCCGACTGTATCGGCGAATGCCGTCGTAAACCGTTCCGCTACATGTTCGTGGTATCGGTACCGGGCAACCGAAACTTTGCCATCAGGAAGTTCCCAGAACAATTCGGGCAAATGATCTAAGAGATCCATTCCGTACTCGGCCAGGTATGTATCGGGTAAATCGTCGCTAAACGGTAAAATCACCGTTCGTTCTTCAGTGGCAAATTGAAACGATTCCTTATGATGAAACTGAGGCTCATCGGTGAAAATAGCGGGAATAGTTTTACCGAAATCTGCGCCGAAATGGCGAAAATATTGTTCATGAGTGAGCTCAACAAAGCGTTCGATGGCCTCCCGATCCAAGGTGTTTACATAAGCTTGATTGTTATGCCAGGGTTTATCGGGGGAAATCTCAAGATAAGCCCGGTAGATCTTCATCCCGTCGGCGGAACTTATTCCATCTGTTATTCGCTGATAATTTACCAATACACCGTCTTCCAATTTCACTCCGTATTTAGCCAAAAAATAACCGCGCGGGTTAGCGCCGTTTTGTAACATCCGATCAAAATCCTGTTTGGTGGGGCAGTACAAAGAATCGCCCTCGCCGGGCATAAATACCAGATACCTTGAACGGAAGCGTTTTTCCTTAGTGACCAGACCGCCGGCAGCCCCCGACGGCCAACGATCTTCATCATAGAGCCAACAGAGCATATTGCGACGTTTGGCTTCCTCATGGCATAGCCTTACCAATTCCATAAACTCATTACCCAAGTAAGGAGTGGCCATCCCGGTCCGGCTATGGATGTGAAATCCGCCCATCCCCATCGCTTGTAACTGGCCGATCTGTTTCAACAATAGTTCCTTGTCCAAGCGACAATTCCAAGCCCAGAACGGGGTACCCCGGTATTCGGCGGATGGATTGCGAAACAACTCCTCCGTTAATTTGGGGGTTGCATTCTTCGGATATAGATTCATCGATCTCAACTCCATTTTTAAGCATAAACAGCATTAAGCGCACCTGACAATAAGTCATTATTTGCTCGGATTCCGTAACCAAAAACCGGATTATTCCTTTATAGCGCCCACCATAACTCCTTTGGTAAAATATTTCTGTAAAAACGGATATAACACTAAAATCGGCAGAGTAGCCACAATAATGACCGCATATTTTACCGTTTCACTCACCATTTGTTGTTCTTCCGTATTGATATTCTGGATCATCGTATTGGTATCGTTTTGAATCAAAATTTCTCTCAAAATTAACTGCAACGGATACAGTTCCCGTTTTTGAATAAAAATCATCGCATTAAACCAGGCGTTCCAATGACTGACTGCATAATACAATACAATCACGGCGACTGTCGGCAAGGATAACGGGACTATAATCCGGAACAAAATCGTAAAATGGCCGGCTCCGTCGATTACGGCCGATTCCTCCATACTCTCCGGAATAGAGGCGAATTGAGTCCGCATGATTATTAAATTGAATGTATTTACCGCCACCGGGAGGATTAATGCCCATAAAGTGTTGTTAATATGCAATCCTTTTACTATCAAATAGAAGGGAATTAAGCCGCCGCTGAAAAACATCGAAAAAACGATTAGGAACATAATCAGATCCCGCCACATTACATTCTTGCGGGATAAAAAATAGGCCCCGATCATCGTCATTAGAACATTAACTATTACCCCAACCGTAACCAAAAAAATAGTGTTCAGATACCCGGTTATAATATTGGGGTTTTTAAAAACCAATAGATAAGAGCCGAAATGAAGACCCAAAGGTTTCCACAAAGGCCCTAAATGCCCCATGAGTTCATTCGGTTCGCTCACCGAGGCGAAGGCCACATATAATATTGGATAAAGAGTGACGAAAGAAAAAAGGGTCATCAAGCCGATATTAAAGTAATTGAATAGTTTTTCACCGATATTTTCCTGATGCATAATCGAACCCCCTTACCATAAAGCGGTATCTTTAACTTTTTTTGAAGTCCAGTTGGCGATGAGTAGTAAAATAAAATTGAACACCGAATTGAACAAACCCACGGCGGTACTAAATCCCCAATTAAATTCCTGAATGCCCTTTCGATAAACAAATGAGGAGATTACATCGGCAGTTTCATAAATTGCCGGATTATATAAGAGGATAATCTTTTCAAAACCGACATTAAGCATGTTGCCGAGCC
>DASVMB010000225.1:0-3807 GCA_036384575.1 Bacillota bacterium | reverse complement strand
ATCTCCGCCGCCGTTCAAACAACTCCTCGAGGAGTAATATTCCAAGCAAATCTCTGACAAACCGTCTTCTGCGAAATGGGGGAAAGAATTGCTCCGCATGGTAATCGGGGCTGTTAAGAGTTGGATTGGATAACTGGTCTTGCATTTCCTCCGGATAAATCTTCGCCATTTCGCCGTACACCCGGTCCAGCATCGAGTCATACATTGCCTGGGTGGGATAAGCAACCAACATATCATCCATCTCCGCGGCGACTTTACTGATGGTGGGTCTAATTCCGTAATAATAAGTATCGGAAAACTGTACCGGTCGCATCATATCGGATTGATCCATTTATATCAATACCTCCATTCAATGGGTGGGATGTTTTTCAAAATAGTTTATGTAAGGACTTTTGATAGGTGAGACTTTTGAATTGGGACTATTGCTTATTTCGGAGCCATTCAAGGTCTCACTGGGGCGGGGAAATTGTAGAAATTTTGATCCTAGCCAAAGAGTATACTTTTTTAGATAAAAAAAGTAACAGCTATTTTATAATGCTTTAGTGATCTGGGCTCGGGGTTAATGGCAGGATGATAAAATCATAGAGATATAGTTATAAATAATTGACAGGCAATGCAGGAATATAAAGGATCATAGCGAATTACTTTTTTAGATAAAAAAACAAAGTTATTTCATTTGAGTTAGTTTGAAAAATCGAAGCGGATGTATCAATTTCCCCGAACCCAAAATTTGGTTTTTAAACTTTTGGATGGAGGATAATGATGGTTTTTTCACAGTCTCCAAATAACAGCCGGGGTTTAAAGGTTTTAAACCGCATATTGGTTTTGGATGCAATTAGGGAATTGGGACCGATTGCCCGGTACGAAGTAGCCAAAGTCACTAGTTTGACTCCACCGACGGTGACCGTGATTGTCAATGACCTCATCAAGGCAGGTATCGTCGAGGAAGTAGGATCGGGCGAATCAAGTGGAGGCCGTAAACCAGTATTATTGGAACTTGATCCTCATTCCGGATATATTTTAGCTGTCAGATTGCAACACGGCGAGATTATGACAGCGCTCCTTGATTTGACTGGAAATGTTTTAGAAGACCGCGGCTGCCGGTTGGACACATCTTCACCGGAAACAGTAGTTACGGCGATTGAAGAATCTTTTGTCTCATTTCTTGAGCGGCTTCGGATAGCCCCAGAAAAAACTCTTTTTTGCGGGGTGGCTTCCCCGGGATTAATCGATCATAACAATTCCATGATTGATCGTTCTTCCAACTTGGGTTGGAAAAAGGTTCCGCTAGGTCAAATGTTATCTCCACGATTAGCTGGGATTCCGGTACACATTGAAAATATCTCAAACGCTGCCGCCTTGGGAGAGAAAGTATACGGCAGCGGGCGCGGCGCGGCCGATCTGATTTACTTGAACTTATCGATCGGCATTGGAGCCGGAATTATTATTAACAACGAGGTATATAACGGCGCGCAAGGTTATGCCGGAGAAGTCGGTCATATGGTCTTATTACCTGAAAACGGCCCCAAGTGTTCTTGTGGACAATACGGATGTTTTGAAGCGGTTTGCGGAGTCCGGACTGTTCTGAGCAGAATTCGTGCCGAAGTACCAGATGAAGTATTTGCTCGCTTGGGAATTTCTAAAATACGTTGCGGTATTTTGGATCTAGTCAATCCTTTACTTTTGAAAACGCCGGAGGTACAAAATATCCTGGCTGATACCGGCAAGTTCATCGGCATTGCTATTGCCAATCTGGTAAGTTTATTCAATATTCCCACGGTAATCCTCGGCGGCGAATTGGCCCTGTTAGGGGGGACCATCTTGGATACGGTGACTGAAAAGGTTAAGGAATGCACACTGCCGGAGATTGGAGAGTCCGTTCGGGTTATTTGTTCCACTATGAATGAAGACCCGCCGCTTATGGGAGTGTATGCATCGGTATTGGAGAAAGTTTTTTCTACTGACCAATGGCTGTTTAAAAAGTTAAATGATCTGTAAACTCTTGTTTTGTTGGATAAGTGCCGTAATTATCTGATTAAGGAGTAATGAATGGATGAATGATCTGGTTGCTTTAACGAACGGGACGGTGATTACTCCTGTCCGGGAGATCAAAAATGGAACGGTTCTGATACAACAGGGGTTGATTAAAGAAGTAGGGCCGAGGGAACTGTTAGATCTACCGGAAACGACGGAAGTAATCGATGTTAAAGGGGCGTATATCAGCCCGGGATTTATCGATCTTCACCTGCACGGCGCGGGGGGCGGCGATGTCATGGCCGCTTCAGACCACGACTTGGAATTAATGAGTCTGGGTGTGGCCAAAGGTGGAGTCACATCTTTTCTTCCCACCACCCTGTCGGGCAGTCTGGATAGTATTGTTCAAGCTGTGAATTGTATATCCCGGGCAATGAGCCGGGGGGTGAGCGGTGCAAAAATTTTGGGTGCCCATCTTGAGGGCCCGTATTTCAATATAAAGCAGTGTGGGGCTCAAAATCCCCGTTTCATTATCAATCCAAAGCCGGAGGATTATTTGCCTATTTTGGACAGGTATCCCTGTATCCTGCGTATCTCCGCTGCACCAGAGTTGCCCGGTGCGCTTGAGCTGGGACAGGAATTAAGGCATAGAGGAATTGTAGCCTCGATTGGTCACTCCGATGCCACCTATCAGGAAGTAGTCAGGGCGGTTGAAAATGGTTATACCCATGTAACCCATATTTTTTCCGGTATGTCAGGTTTAAAAAGGATCGAGGCGTATCGTGTTTCCGGGCTTATTGAATCCACACTCCTACTTGACGAATTAACAACAGAGATGATTGCCGATGGGCAGCATTTACCGCCGAGTTTAATGAGGTTGGTTTTAAAGACGAAAAGTTTGGATCGAGTATGCCTGGTAACTGACTCAATGGCTGCCGCCGGCTTGGGCTCAGGCCATTACCAATTGGGTGGGCTTGATGTGATTGTAGAGGCTAATATTCCCGATGTTTTCGAGATACCAACCAAAGAAAATAATTTTGTTGCCAAACTTACGGATCGTAGCGCTTTTGCCAGTAGTGTGGCTACCATGGATCAACTGATCCGCAATATGGTGGAATTTGTGGGTTTGAGTATTGCCGATGCCGTTAGGCTGGTGACCTATAATCCCGCCAAAATGCAGGGACTAGAGGATGAAATCGGCATCATCGCCAGCGGGAAAAAGGCTGATCTGACGGTATTTGATAAAGAAATAAATATTGAACTGACAATGGTGGAAGGTAAGGTTGTTTATAATAAATTATACTCAATTTAATCTAACAAAAGGAGCGATTTTGGATGTCAAAAACAGCAACGATCTATTATGAAAAAATCTCTTCTTTACTAAAAGAGATTGTAGAGAATGAGCAAGATTCCATTGATCGCGGCGCGTCAATTTTAGCTAAATGCGTGATGGATGATGGCCTGATCAATGTCATTGGCCCCGGCGGACATTCCAATTTAGCCGCTGAGGAAGTTTTATGGCGCGCCGGCGGTTTAGCTCCGGTTAATCCGATTTTGGATCCCGGAACCAGTTTGTTTTTCGGCGCAAAACGTTCCAACTATATCGAGAGGACACCGGGATACGCGAAAGCCGTACTTGATTCGTATGAAGTGACCGAGGGGGACGTCCTGATTATCGTCAATGCGTATGGAATTAATGCAATGACGATCGATTGTGCCTTGGAATGCAAAAAAAGGGGGGTCACTTCCATCGGGCTCACCTCAACTTCCTTTGCCGACAGCGTTCCGAAAGGAGCGGTATCCCGTCATCCGAGCGGGCAAAATCTTTATGAG
>DASVMB010000224.1:0-3440 GCA_036384575.1 Bacillota bacterium | reverse complement strand
TCCGCAAAGATGCGAGACTTCAATTGAGTGTTGCAACACATTCTGTCCGTAACTGGTACGGAATTTCAGTCTCCCCAACAACTTGATAGTCTCCGGATGAAGGCCGTGAATTCCCGTTTCGAATGTGGCCCGTTCACCTTCTTCTTTGATGGTCGCCTCCACCTCTTTCTGGGCTTTCTCAACCATCTCTTCGATCCGGGCCGGATGAATCCGTCCGTCGGCAATCAATTTTTCCAGAGCCAGGCGGGCTACTTCCCGTCGTACCGGATCAAAGCCGGAAAGAATGACTGCTTCCGGTGTGTCGTCGATGATCAAATCAATACCTGTTAATGTCTCCAGGGCTCGAATATTCCGGCCCTCACGTCCGATAATTCTTCCCTTCATCTCGTCGTTCGGTAATGCCACTACAGAAACAGTGGCTTCGGTCACATGATCCGCCGCGCAACGTTGAATCGCAAGGGAAATAATCTCCCGTGCCCTCCGTTCCGATTCTTCCTTGGCCTTGGCTTCCTGATCACGAATCTTAATGGCAATCTCCTGCTGGATTTCTTCTTCCACGTCCTTGAGGAGTAAAGTTTTCGCCTCTTCGCTTGTCAAACCGGAGATTCGTTCCAATTCGTGTCGATGACGCTGATGAATCTCTTGTAACTCACCTTTGATCCTATCAACTTCAGCCTCTTTTTTGGAGAGGGCTTCTTCCTTTTTCTCAACGATCTCGTACTTTCGATCGATAGATTCCTCTTTTTGCAGTAATCGCTTTTCCAAACGTTGAATATCAGCACGACGCTCTCGGTTTTCCCGTTCGAGGTCGTTTTTAACCTTTAAAGCTTCTTCCTTGGCCTCCAGTAAAGCCTCGCGTTTGATGGATTCAACTTCTTTTTTAGCTCCATCCAGTATCTTCCTGGCTGACTCCTTGGCCGACTGGAGTTTAAGGATTCCATAAAGCACATTGCCGAAATATCCCACGGCAACGCCTACTACAGCCGTTATGAAAATGGGTAATGCTCCTATACGAATCACCTCCTGATCATTTGATCCGACTTATTTCATTCCATCACTTACATTTACTTTTGAACGCTTGCGATAACTGGTCCAATTTTACAATTTCGGACGCCCCGGAAACCGGAGAGGTTCAATGAATGACAATTGGGTGTAAACCGGTGAGTACGAGGCGAAAATTATAAAACTGCTTGAGTTTGGAAAATAGCGATTCACCGAAAAATAAATACAAAACAAGCCGAGTAGAACTCGGCTTATGTTCTGTCCTCAAGAGTTTATTGTAAACTTTTTTAAATACGGTGTCAAGTAGAAGATACTTCAGATTCGGGGATTTCCGGCATGCATCGCCGGATGGTTTGGGGGGTAAAACCGGCCCGGGCCAATGAAATGATGACCGATTGGGGCGTCCGGTTCCTGGAAACAGCGCGCTTCCTCAGAAACTTTCTTGCGATCTCCACTTCCCGATCCTCGGGATAAAACTCGTCCAATAGGGTGGTGATTAGATCCTCGGCCAATCCTTTAGCCTCCAGATCAGCGTTTACAAAGGCCCGGCTTTTCTCTCTTGCCATTAAGATCCGGATCCGCTCGGCTCCGAAATCATGGTCGTCCAGATACCCCCAACCGTTTAACCGTTCAGTAGCCTGAGCTACCTCATCCGGATGAAAACCGTCCTTTTCCAATTGGGTGATTAGCTCCCGGCGTGTATAGGCTTTCCGGTCCAGGCGATTGAGAGCTGCATCCATTGCGTTATTGGCCGACTTCGTATTTATCTCCCCTTTGCCGAGGCAGATTCTTTGGCTGAGGCGGTATCCTTGCGACCCGTTGTGGCGGCAGTCCCGGTATTGGCTGCCGGTGCTCCCTCCTGTATCAGTCCGACCGAGGCCCGTACCTTGTGTTCAATCTCCGCCAAGAGCGCCGGATCTTTCTTCAGAAAGTCCCTGGCATTATCCCGGCCTTGACCGATCCGGCTCTCACCGTATGAGAACCAAGCACCGCTCTTGTTAACGATGTTTAAATCGACAGCCATATCCAAGACGCAACCGGCCTTGGAGATCCCTTCGCCGTAAATAATATCGAATTCGCCCTCTTTAAACGGAGGGGCGACTTTATTCTTAACCACTTTGGCCTTGGTGCGACTTCCGACGACATCGTTTCCCTGCTTGATCGTTTCCACCTTACGCACTTCCAGCCGGACCGAGGCATAAAACTTCAAGGCCCGGCCGCCCGGGGTGGTTTCGGGGTTGCCGAACATCACTCCGACCTTCTCACGGAGCTGGTTGATAAAGATTGCAATGGTATTTGATTTACTGATCACCGCCGTTAATTTGCGGAGCGCCTGAGACATCAACCGTGCCTGTAATCCCACGTGGGCATCGCCCATCTCCCCCTCGATCTCAGCCTGCGGAGTCAAGGCGGCCACCGAATCAATTACGATAACATCAACTGCTCCGCTGCGCACCAAGGCTTCGACGATCTCCAAAGCCTGTTCACCGGTGTCCGGTTGGGAAATAAGCAGATTGTCGATGTCGACACCCAGTTTTTTGGCATATAGCGGATCCAAAGCGTGTTCGGCATCGATAAATGCGGCAATTCCCCCAAGATGCTGGGCCTCTGCTGCGATATGTAACGCCACTGTGGTCTTACCGGAGGATTCGGGGCCGTATATCTCGACCACCCTGCCCCGGGGAATACCGCCGATCCCCAGCGCCAAATCTAACGAAAGTGCCCCGGTGGGGATCACTTCAATATTCATTCTGGACGAATCGTCGCCCAACTTCATGATGGAACCTTTTCCGAATTGTTTCTCGATTTGCAACAAGGCGACTTCCAAAGCCTTCTCTTTATCGGACATCCCGAACCCCTCCTCAACAAGTGGCGGCGCAAACTTGAACTTACACGATACAGATCCCGCCGTGGATTGACAAATATTTTAAGACATTCAGATTACAGTTCGGCAAACCAAACATGTGTTCTGATTAAGTATAACAAACCTTGGCGCGCTTGGCAATAGGTCATGAAAATTTCCGGTCCGAAATTCCATATTCACTATATAAACAGACGCTAAGAGACATTTGTAACACTCTGAAACCGGCCCCTGAATCCGGCAAAGAATTTACGGTAAACTTTTTACGAAGGTTTCAAATTAAAGTCAGTCAACGAATGGTAGACTGGGCCCGCGGGTTGCAACCGGCTTTCGATCAAGGAAAAACCGGAGACCCGGGTGATACTGGTAAATTGATATTCCGGTATCTTCGCCTGAGAAACGGCCCCGCCTTCCCGGAGCCTGGCAATGGTCAGGTGTGGTTGAAAAGGGCGATCTGCCGCCGGGAAACCGCAACTGCCGCAGGCCGCCTCAACGTCATCCGCTAATTTTCGGATCTCAAGCCCCCCCTCTCGCAACCCAAGCCAGATGATACGCGGCATTTTGGAGGAGGGAAAAA
>DASVMB010000223.1:0-4003 GCA_036384575.1 Bacillota bacterium | reverse complement strand
CAATGCTTCGGCCAAGATTTACGAATTAACCAAGTTGCTTACGGAGCAAAAGATCAACAGCGTACCGGTTTGCAATGAAGCAGGGCAAGTGATTGGGGTAGTCGGGGTCTCCGAATTGATCAACTTAAAGAAGAAGCTGTTGGTCCGGGATATCATGAACCGCGATCTACCTTGGGTAGATGCGGATACCCCGGTGGATGAGATCATCCCGTATCTGGAGGATGCCCGGTTAAAGAGGTTGCCTGTATTTGAAGACGGTTGTCTGGTGGGCATCATCAGCCGGGCCGATATCCTCAAGGCCATGGGGGATAATAGAAGCCCTCCAACAAATTAAGGGATCTGGTACTCTGCCCGAAGTGCGGCATCGTATTTGGCGCCGACCTTCCACAAAAGGCCGTACTGCTTAATAAATAACTCCTCGCCCAAATCCTGACGTTTCACTAATTCTTGAGATACCGGCCTCTCGGGCTTAAGATCCAATGTGAAATCATACCTTCCGGAGTTGTTCCGACGGGGTGCGCCTCCCGCTGCGCGGATCAAGAGCTTCCCGCCCTGAATCCAATAGCGAAATTCATAACGAACCGCCAGGGTATCTTGGGGTATCCAGGTACCTACCATGGTCCGGGTCATTACGGTCAACCGGGTTTGCCGCCTTTGAGTCTCAATATTCACGTATCGTTTAAAGAAAGTTCCGGTACCATCCTCCCGGAAACGAAGGTAAGTCTCATTTTGAGGTTGATCCGTCTCCCGATACGACTCGGGCAGGAAAACCAATTGATCAGTGGGGGTATTGTCGGACTGTATCCGGCTGACCGTTCCATGCCACCAGAGATAAAGCCATGTTCCGACCAGTTGTTCCCGGGGACTTGCTGTTTTGGCCGGAGTAAATCCTGAAAACAACGTCACCAGGATCCCGAAGAAAACCAGTAACCTTACACGGTTGGGAAGACCGAATCGGCTATAAACATGAGGCATTGACAGTGGTAAAGCCGTGTTATTTGCGCGCCGGTGCGCTTTTTGACCCGTCATAAAGACTCCCCCAATCTATAGTTGGATATCGAGTAACCGGGCGCAGTTACGCCAGGAGATGGCCTCTTTTTCCTTTGCGGTCAGCCAGGGGATTTGCTCTAACAACTCAAGATCCTGCCACGGTGCACGCAATGGGTAATCGCTTCCGAATAGGATCCTCTCCGTGCCGTGTTTGGAGACGAGCCGGCGAAGCATACCGGGGTCAATATAGGCGAGCGCGCTGGAGGTGTCAAAGTAAACCTCCCGTCCGGCCAACTCCTGATAGGACTGTTCCCAAAAACAATAGCCTCCCAAATGGGCAGCGATGGCCCGGAGTTTGGGAAACTGTTCTAAAATATGCCGGAGTTTCCGGGGTGTGCTGAAATTGGCCTCGCTGACCAGAGGGTCTCCCATATGGATCATCAGAATAAAATCGGGAGCCACTTCCTCAAAGAATGAATCCAACCGGGGATCGGCCAGATCGATCCCTTGAAACTCGGGGTGGAGCTTGATCCCTTTGATCCCCGCTGCACGAAGTCTACTGATCTCTTCCAGCCAATTGGGGTCGTTTGGATGAAAGGTACCGAATGGGATGAGCTGAGGGACTTTGGTGAGTGCGCGTGTTGAGCACGGGAAAAAGTCCTGGCGCAGCTGGTCTGGGGTCATCCGGAGCATGGAGAGCGCCCAATCGTTGGCAGGTTTGACCTGTTCAGGCCTGGTGGCAGCCACCAACAATACCAACGCATCGAGACCGGCTTGATCAGCCACTGTCATCAGGTCTGCCAGACGCCCCCCGAACTCCGTGGGCATCTTATAATAGGTGATTAACTGTTCCACCGCCTTGGCCGCAATCTTATCCGCGAAAGCGTGGGTATGGCAATCGATAAGCATATCGGACTCCTCTCAATTTAGCATGATGTTTCGACGGATGGGAAGGAAACCCTTTCAAAGGTCGGGTAAAATATGGGTAAAAATTCGGCTTCCCGGAATAAGGAAGGAATCCGGAGTCTTTTGGATAATACTATCCCTATCGGTTTGCATAAAAGATTGCCGCTGTCAGCGATCATCGCTACATAGGATACCGATTCGGGAGACCTCATGAAGATACTGTTGACCACCTTAAACGCTAAATATGTTCATACTTCACTGGCTTTATGGTATCTATACCAGTTCTGCAAGAAGGATCATTCCGGCCTGGTGCTTCGGGAGTTCAACATCAATCAGGATCTTTCCTGGGTCTGTGGGGAGATCTATCTTGAGCAGGCCGATGTGGTGGCTTTCTCCTGCAATATTTGGAATATCGAGCAAGTGCTCATCATCTGTCGCCGCTTAAAAGCGGTGGCTCCGGATACGGTTATTATATTGGGCGGCCCCGAGGCCGCGGCCGACCCCCGGGAAACGCTCGCCGCCAATCCGGCGGTGGACTTCATCGTCTGCGGCGAGGGAGAACTAACCTTCGCCGAATGGCTTCGGGAATTGAAACAATCGGTCCCCCGTTGGGAGAACATCTCCGGTCTGGCATTTCGTTCCGGCCAGGGGATTCCGGTATTGAACGAACCCAGACCGGTCATTCCCGATCTGGCGCTGCTGCCTTTTCCCTATCCCCGGGAAGATTTGGCCCAGTTTCGGCAGAAATTGGTCTATTACGAGACCTCGCGGGGATGCCCGTATCACTGCAGTTATTGCCTGTCTGCCAACGAACGTGAAGTGCGGTGCTTTCCAATGGACCGGGTTGAGCAGGAACTTTTGCTTTTGATCGAGGCCGGGATTGCTCAGGTCAAGTTAGTCGACCGTTCCTTCAACTGTAACCCGGAGCGAGCCAAGCACATCTGGCGGTTTTTACTGGCCCATCCCGGCCATACCAACTTTCATTTCGAGATCGTCGGAGATCTGCTTGACGAAGAGTCACTCGCGATCTTGGCCGCCGCGCAACCGGGGCAGTTCCAGTTTGAGATCGGAGTCCAGTCCACCAACGAGGAAACATTACGCCTGATCGACCGGAAGATGGACTTCGCCCGCCTGGGTGACCGGGTTATCCGGTTAAGGCGCCAGGGGAGGATCTTCGTCCATCTCGACTTAATCGCCGGTCTGCCCGGGGAAGATTATCAATCATTCGCCAAATCTTTCAACGATAACATGACTCTCGCCCCCAGCCGTCTGCAACTGGGATTTTTAAAGCTGCTGAAAGGTTCGGGCCTGCGGGAACAGGCTGCCGACTTCGGATATGAGTTTACGGCGGAAACACCCTATGAGGTGTTGGAGAACAACTGGATATCCTATCGTGAGTTACTGAATTTAAAGGTGATCGAAGATCTCCTGGAACGGTACTATAATTCCGGCCGGTTTGAACGGGGTTTCGGATACCTGATGACCCGATACTCCAGTCCCTTTCAGCTATTTGAAGCGTTGGCATCCTGGTGGAAAGGGCGGGGCTATGATCAGGTTTCGCACCGCGAGAAGGATCTATACCGGTATCTGATTGAATTCTACCCGGCCGAAGGGACGGAAGGGGTGATCCTGCGCAATCTGTTAAAGCACGATCTGCTTCGTAGTGAACGTATGGTAGAGCTGCCGGATTGGGCGGGAGCCATCACTCCAGAACTTCGTAGATTTAGTTTCGACTTCTGGCGGAATCCATCCAACCGGGAGCAGTTTCTTCCGGAACTGGCGGGACTGGAGATTCGCGATATTCAACGGCGGGTTCTTTTCGGTGAGTTTGACCTGGACCCCGAGGCGACCTGGGCTGCCATCAAGGAAGGTACCCCCCAGCCGGAACGTAAACCTTGCATTTATCTCTTTGTTTATGGCGGAGGCACTGCGAAGACGTATAAAGTGGGGTAGGCAACAGCGACTCACCCCTCTTGCTCCCCTCTCTCCCGCGAGCGGGAAAGAGGGGAGAAGGTAAGTTCGAAGCAGTAAAATCACTGCATCATGATGGTTAAGAGAGAGGTCCGGCGCTAATCATATTTTTATCAATTCTGTGTAACTTAACTTA
>DASVMB010000222.1:0-4473 GCA_036384575.1 Bacillota bacterium | reverse complement strand
GGGTCGGGTGACCGAGGTGAACTTCAACCAGTTCTGGAAGAGGGGTTATTCGGGTAAATGCCGGTCCGAACTGGAGTTGGTGAATACGGCGGAGATGCCTGAACCGTTTGATGAGCACAAATAAGGAATAGAATGATTGCTCGGTTTCTGCGGCGGAAAGCCGGCTGACATCTCAGATGATCAATAATCGGGAGTGAATGACTTCATGTTAAAAAGGGTTGGTGAACCGGAGACTTGCATCATCAAGATCCGGGCATTATATTCCACTTTACGCCCTTCAGAGCAGAAAGTGGCTGGTTATATCTTAGAGCATCCCCAAGAGGTTATCTACCTTTCGGTGACGGAACTGAGCAACCGGGTTGGAGTCAGTGATGCCACGATCATCAAGTTTTGTCAGCGCGTGGGTTACAAAGGCTATCAGGAAATGAAGATTTACCTGGCTAAAGAGTTGGTAACGCCGATGCTTGAGATTTATGGGGAGATTACCCGCCGCGATGATCTGGGAGTGGTCAAGGAAAAAATATTTCAAATCAATGCCCAGGCGTTGAATGATACCAAAAAAATTCTGGCCGACAGTGAGTTGGAACGTGCCGTTACTGCAATTGATCAAGCCGGAAGGTTTCATATCTTTGGACTTGGCGCTTCCGGCGGTGTGGCGGTTGACGCGCAGTTAAAATTCTTGCGGATCGGCATTCCCACCGTTGCCTTTACCGATTCACACAATCAGACGGCATTGGCCGCGTTGTTGACAAAGGATGATGCGGCCTTGGCCATAACCAACTCGGGAAATACCAAAGACGTAGTCCGGGCGTTGGCTGTGGCTAGAGCTGCGGGGGCAACTACGATTTGTTTGACAAGCAGCCCGGGATCGGCCGTAGTCAAAGAGGCGGAGATCAAGTTATTTACCTCGGCTACGGAGACAATCTTTCGCAGTGGAGCCATTGCGTCACGAATCGCCCAACTCAGCGTGATTGACGTACTCTTTATCGGTGTGGCCCTTAGGCGTTATGATCAATCGCTGCTTTGCCTCGCCAAAACACGCGAGGCGGTCAGTGATAAAAAATATTGATTTGCAGGGGGAGGTGAGTGATCGGCGCGCGCACGCGCGCGAATCAAATCGTTGGAATGAGCATTCGAAAAGAGAATCGAAACGGGGGAGAACAAATGAAACGAGTCTTAATCATCTTGGTTGTTCTTAGTCTGGCGCTGGTAAGCGGGATCGGAATGGCTGCGGGGGAGACCCTCGAAGTCTGGTTGATGCAAACCGGTAACCCCGAAGGCGCCAAAATGGTCATGGATAAGATGAACGCAGAGTTCGCCAAGGACCATGACGGAGCGACCGTCAATGTATCTTGGATTCCCTGGACCGGCGCACAACAGAAACTGTTAACCTCGGCCGTGGCGGGAATGGCCCCGGATATCTCCGAGGTCGGAACGACCTGGACCCCTGATTTTGCCTCCATGGGAGCGATTCAGGATCTGGATTCATACGTAGCCAAGTGGGGTCAAAAACAGGATCTGCTTCCGGCGTTGGTTGAAAGCGCTACATTTAATGGCCAGCTTTTTGGAATGCCCTGGTATGCCGGTAATCGCGTGGTTTATTACCGGAAAGACTGGTTCGCCGAAGCAGGGATCAAGAGTTTCCCGACTACCTGGGATGAGTTTGCCACGGTAGCAAAGAAATTGACCAAGGATACCAACCGCGACGGCAAGATCGATCGCTACGGTTTTTCGGTAAACGGAGCTTCCTTGCACGAATTTCTCCCACTCGTTTGGATGAACAAAGGGGAGATCGCCGTAAAGACCGATAAAGGCTGGAAGTCCACCATTGATTCACCCGAAGCCAGAGCGGCTATCAAATGGTTTGCCGATCTGTATCTCAAGGCCAAGGTAAGCCCCGAGGGTTCGGTTACCTGGAATGTGCTGTCCAGCCGGAAAGCTTTTGAAACCGGCCAACAGGCGATGATCATCGATGTGGCGCCGCTTGTCCCGAACTATTTAGCCAATCCGGAACTGAAAGACAAGTTTGCCGTGGCTCCCTTGCCGTATTCCAAACAACGGGCGAGCTTCATCGGCGGTAGTAATCTGGTGATGTTCTCCCAGTCGAAGAAGAAGAGCCTGGCTTGGGATTATCTGCAACTGATGCTCTCTCCCGAGTATCAGCTGGCTTGGGCGGATACGGTTAAATTCTTCCCGGCGCGGCTTTCCCTGTTTAAGAGCCCCAAAATCGCCAATGATCCGTATTTATCGGTATTCACCAGTGAAATGAAATACGGTCGCACTTACCCGGCGGTTCCGCAGTGGGGGCAGATCGAAAATTCCAAGACGTTGCTGATCATGATGCAACAGATTATGATGCGCAAAAAAACCGTGGAACAAGCCACTACCGAAGCGGCTAAGGCAATGAACATCATCCTCGGGTATAGCGAGAACTGATTGCAATTTGTACACAAATAGCAGTACAGTCCCCTCTTTCCGGACTAGCCGGAAAGAGGGGACCTGATCGTAAAAGGGGGTAATATTACTAAATGACGCCAACCGAAAGCGTAAGCCGTTCTTCACGGCTTTCCCCTCTCAATGAACTATGGGGTCGGATCAAAAAAAACCGGATCGCCTATGCCTTTATTGTACCGTCCTTAATTGGCATCGGTGTTTTAATTTTATACCCGCTCATTCAAGTCGTTCTGATCAGCTTTCAAAAATATTATCTGCTCGAGGTACTGACCAAGGGGTCGCCCTATGTTGGTTTTGAAAACTATATTTATTTGCTGAAAAACCCCGAGTTTTGGTATTCCCTTTGGATAACCGTTATCTTTACAGTGGCTTGCGTGGGTTTGACCATCCTGGTGGGATTGGGAGTCGCCTTACTTTTGTATCAGGATTTTCCCGGCAAGAAATTGGTGGCAGTGGCGATTTTAATCCCCTGGGTCATGCCGAGGGTTGCCTCATCCATCTTGTGGAAATGGATCTACGATGATCAATTCGGCATTTTAAATTATTGTCTAAGTTCTTTGGGGTTGAAAAGTTTCGCCACTTTTCCGTGGTTAGCCAACGCCTCGACGGCGTTACTCGCAGTCATTATCGTCATCGTCTGGCAGAGCTTCCCTTTTATCGCCGTTAGCCTCTTGGCCGGCTTGCAGTCCATACCGGTTGAGGTTTATGAGGCCGCCGAGATTGACGGCGCCGGGTTTAGGCAGCAGCTACGCTTTATCACGCTGCCGTTACTCCGGGAGATGATCGGGATTTTGACCGTGATCTCCACGATTTGGGATTTTAAAGTCTTTGACCAGATGTGGGTCATGACCGAAGGCGGACCGGCGGGCAGCACCATGTTGCTCGGGATTCGCACCTGGGTCGATGCCTTCGCCTTGCTGCGAATGGGTCGCGCTTCCGCACTGGCGGTTATCATGCTGATATTGGTGATGCTGATTACATTTTTCTACTTGAAGCTCTTCACCAGGGAAGAGGAGGCGGACTGATGGCCAAATTGAAATTAAACCGGAAAAACCCGGGTTTATATATGGGGATTTATCTGGCCGCGATAGTCGTGGTTGTTCTTTCGGTTTTTCCGTTTCTTTGGATGTTATCCACTTCACTGAAGCTGCCATCGGATACCTTTACCGCAGTACCAAAGATCATTCCGCCCCATTTCACGCTGAGTAATTATGAACAAGCGTTCAAAGGGACCTTACTGGGGCGCTACTTTTTAAACAGTACTTATATCTCCCTGACTGTGACTTTGATCGGTATCGCCCTGGCCGCGTTGGGGGCATATGGTTTTTCCCGTTTTCGGTTTCCGGGGCGGAAATTCTTGTATCTCCTGATCCTTTCGGTACAGATGTTTCCTTCGGTCGTAATTATCATTCCGCTCTTCATCACTATGCGCAATATGGGTTTATTGAATAACCACCTTTCACTGCTGGTGAGTTATACCACCTTCACCTTACCTTTGTGTATCTGGATGCTTAAGGGTTTTTTTGACGGAGTTCCGAGGGAACTTGAGGAAGCGGCGATGATCGACGGCTGTTCCTGGGGAAGCGCCTTCTTCCGGGTGATTCTCCCTCTGACCCTTCCGGGGATTGCCGCCTCGGGGATTTATGCTTTCATCGGCGCTTGGAACGAGTATGTCTTTGCCTTGACTTTCATCAATATCGATAAATTAAATACGATGCCGGTCGGATTGACCGCATTTTTCGGCCAATTTACGGTGGAATGGAATCAATTGATGGCCGCCTCGGTGCTGTTCACCCTGCCGTCATTGGTATTCTTCATCATCGTGCGCCGTTATATCACCCAGGGAATGATAACCGGCGCAGTCAAGGGATGAGGACAGTATCGTGAAAACAGGAGGCAAAATGGATGCCGTGAAGAAAGCTGTAAGGACTTCTTTCCACAATGGAATTTTCCAAAACGGATCACCGTCCGAGCTTGTGGCAAGTATGTCCCTTGCAGAAAAGGCCGGACAATTATTGA
>DASVMB010000221.1:0-3702 GCA_036384575.1 Bacillota bacterium | reverse complement strand
GCTTTAAGCGGATTGACATTTAATAAAAAAAATCATATATTTGGGGCATAAACATTGATTTATGGGAGGAATTATTCTGCCCCGTTGTAAGAAAGAGCGCTGCTGCAGGCATCTGGATAATGAGGTAATTTATAAGCCCGCAGGGGTTCCTTGTCCGGAACTTCATGAAGTTCGATTGGAATTGGATGAGTTCGAGGCACTGCGCCTCTGTGACCTGGACGGACTCGATCAGGAGGCGGCTGGGGCCAGGATGGGGATATCACGTGGAACGGTGCAACGGCTATTAGCTAGCGGCCGCCGTAAGCTAATCGGAGCCATAGTCGACCAGGCGGCCCTGCGGATTGCCGACCCCCGGGTTCATACTGAATGTGAATGAAATATATTAGGCCTCTGTATCTTGACAAAACCAAGACAGGGGTCTATATTTATATTGTGCATATGCACAATATAAATATGAATTAAATCTTGGGATGGAGGAAAATCCGATGAAGATCTGTGTTCCAACAATTGAAGCGGACGGGATGAACGGAAAGGTTTCCGAACACTTCGGCAGCGCTCCGTATTTCACTCTCGTCGATCTAGAGTCCGGCGGGGTTGAAGTAATTGAAAATCAAAACCAACATCATAGTCACGGTCAGTGTCATCCGCTGGCATCCTTGGCTGGAAAGGAAATTGAAGCCGTAGTATGTGGCGGAATGGGACGGGGCGCAATTCAAAACCTCAATTCAAATGGTATTAAGGCCTATCTAGGTATGGGGGAGACTGTGAATGAGGTTATTCAGAATTATCAATCGGGAAAACTAAAAGAAATTACCATGGAAACGGCTTGCGGAGGCCATGGCTGCCACTGAAAAATAAAGAGTGGTGCTTCATGAGAATGAAGATCCTGATCGGTTCATTGCCGAGGTAAAATGGGTCTTGACTGGGAACGGCCGGTGGGTGACGCAATCGATTACTGCCATTGTTTTTATGATTTTGGCGGTCGGCTTTCTATTGGGTAAAATTGTTTAGCTTTTATTTCGTGAGGTGTCTGGGATTATTTTTTTTTCGAATCGCCAACCCTCTTCCTGCAGCTCCTTTAAGGCCCGGGTAACCGTTTCCCGGCAAGCCCCGATTTTGGCCGCCAGTTCCTGATGGGTCAAATCCAGTTGTACGCTTTTCCCGACGGATGCCGAATCGAGCAGAAAACTTCGTAGCCGGTCCTTAACCCGGCCAAAAGCGATCTCCTCAAGCTTTTGATCGGTTGCCCGAAGCCTTCGGCATAGGACCGCTATGACCTTTAACGAGAGGTGCGGCTGCTCGAGGAGTAATGTAGTAAAATCTTGCTTGGAAATCGATGACAGGATCAAATCCGTGACAGCGCTTGCCCGGCAGGACTTCCCGAAACCGTCCAGAAGCGCCATTTCGCCGAAAAATTCGCCTGGGTCCAGGATGGCCAATACTAATTCCTTTCCGTCGGGATCAAACCGGGTTAATCGAACTTGGCCGCTGTCGATAAAATACATGACATTACTCTCTTCACCCTGCTCAAAAATGATGCCCCCTTTTTTGAAAGGTACTTTTTGGCTCTTTTTGAGCATTTCATCCTTTTCACCGGGGGTAAATTCCTTAAATAGAGAGCTGTCGGTAAAGCGATTACCGTTTATGGAGTTACCGGCATTCATTATTTGCGACCGCCTTTACCTCCGGTACCCCCGGATTGATTATCCATACCCCATCCTTGTTTACTGTTTTCCGGCGCATTTCGCAACGCGTCGGGTTTTTTCTGCATCAATTCGGGTTTTCCTCCCGGATTGACCACGGAAGACTGGCCTCTCGTCAATGTGATTTTACTACCGTCGGCTTTTCCTATTAATTCGACTCGTCCCTCGGTCACATCCACTTGGGTTTTTCCCAGATCATCGACGGCCACCCGAAACTTGGTGCCTTTTACTCCGGCTATGGCGGAGGGGGTCTCAACCGAAAATTCGATAATACTGCCTAACCGCTTCCAAACCTCAACCATAACTTGGCCAACATTCAAATAAACGGAGACAAGCTCTGAGCGCTCTTCTTTTTCCAGTTTTGAGACAATGAGTTCAGATCCCTGCCCGATTCTTACCGTATGCCGGTTAAAAAACTTTACCTTTACTTCCCCCTGCTGTCCCACCTCGATTTTGTCACCGGCCGTTAATTCCATTCCCTTTTCAGCTGAGTACTTCCATCCGGAACGTTCCACCCAGGCCGGTCCCTTCGTAGCAATGATGACCGCCAAGATGTTTGGGCTACCCGAGAAACTTACGGAAGATAATAACAAAATGAAAAACGTTATAATCGTTAAGGGAGTTATTTTTCGGCTTGACATTTTTCATCATCCTTCCGGATTGCCTTTTGATGCTTTTCTATCATCTTGCCTTTGATGCACAGGATATTAACCATTCCGATCCGGCCGTCTACTGCCACAGGAAAAACTTCATCGGTGATACCGGCACTCCGTGCTACTGCCTCAGTCAGGCAGATCTCCCCCGGTTTTGCCAGTTGTTCCAGCCTGGCTGTAATATTTACCACATCCCCGATAACGGTGTAGTCTTTTTTAAATTCCGGACCAATATTCCCTACCGCTGCCACGCCGGTGGCGATGCCGATTCCTGCAGGAAGGTTGGTTTCGTTTCTTAAATTAAGCTGAATCTCAAGCGCCGCCTTGAGAGCTGCAGCCGAGTGATTCCCTGTATCGAAGAAGGCCATTACGCAATCTCCGAGATATTTATCGATAATCCCGCCATGATTGATAATGGCCCGGGACATAATCTCCAGGTATCCGTTTAAATTATCGGCCACTTTTTTCGGGGCGGAATTCTCGGCCCATCCCGTGAACCCTCGGAGATCGGCAAAGATCACCGTTACTTCTTTTTCGGTATTCTCAGCCCCGGGGTTGGGACGGGTCAATATTTCCTTGATTACCTGAGGTGAAAAGTACTTATGAAATATCTTTACGAGCTTTTCTTTTTCGGATTTGAGATTGACGATTGCCAGGGACCACCGGGTAAGGGAACTTCCGACAATCGCCGCTCCGGAAAGTAACGGGGAAATCCAAAGCCCTTGCCGGTATAAGTTGAATGAAACAACCAGGCATAGGATGAAGCCGCTAAAAGCGGCAAGTAATAAATGTTTCTGCGGCCAAAATGAAATAAATGATGAGAAGACCAGCGTCAGTAATAACAATAACAAAAGGGGAACCTTTTTTAATCCGCCCCATTCCAGCAGATTGGCGATGGAGTATGCATGAAGATAGACACCGGGTATTCTGCCCAGCGCCGCATTGGCAACCTTATGCCAATCAACCAGACCGGGAGCAGTTAACCCTACGAGTACGATTTTTCCCTGCAATCGGGGGAACGGTTTTCCCGATAAAATCTCTGCTGCCGAAAACGAAGCAAAGTCTTCGGGGCGCGCAGCGGTTTTAATAATAATCTCTTTACCGGGTAGAACTTGTTCCGGATAAGCTATCCGGATTAACGAGGCTGCAAAGGAATATCGCTTGTTAAATCCTAAAGGCATTGTTCCGACCTCATCGGAGAATGAGGTCAAATCGATGAATCCAATTTTGGAGGCAGCAGTTGTTAATTGGGAAGGAGGTTGAGTGATTCCTTCTTGGATAATGGATTTTTTAAAGATTGCGCGGCGGATTTTAAGATTCAAGGTTTCCGCCAAACAAACATTTTT
>DASVMB010000220.1:0-3135 GCA_036384575.1 Bacillota bacterium | reverse complement strand
GATTCGCTGTTTTTGGCCGCCTGAAAGCCCGACCCCGCGCTCAACGATGATTGTATCATAACCTTCAGGGAAATTATGAATGAATTCGGATACTTTGGCCGCATCCGCCGCCCATTCGATATCCTTAAAGGATGCATGCGGAACCCCATAAGCGATATTACCTTCGATGGTATCCGAAAAGAGGAAAATATCCTGCATGGCGAGGGCGATATTCTCCCTCAAATTCTTTAGGTCCAGTTCCCGAATATCCACCCCGTCGATAAGTAATTCTCCCGAGGTACAATCGTAAAACCGGCCGATCAAATTGACCAGAGTCGACTTCCCCGAACCGGTGGGTCCGATAATCGCCACGGTCTGTCCGGGATCTACCTGCAGGTCAATCTCTTCCAAAACCTCTTCCGCACCGTAACTGAAACCAACCTTTCGGAACTCAATCTTTCCTTCCAGCCGAAGTCTAACGACGGGAACAGGTGCATTCTTAATCCGGGTATCGGTATGCAATAGTTCAATCAGCTTTTCACCGGAGGCTGAAAATCGCTGAATGTCGTTAATGAGCCAGCCGAACATGCGCATCGGATTATTGACCGCCCAGACAAAACTGTTGAAGGCAACCAGTTCGCCGAGAGTCAAGGAACCTTTAATGACCATTATGCCACCGGCCAGGATGATCACCACGACCAGTACACCGGCCATAGAATCAAGCACCGGCAAGTATTTCTCCCAAACCCCGGCCGAATCCATATTTCGCTCTTTAAAGGCGTTGTTTTCCTTGGAAAATTTCTCAATCTCGTATCGTTCCTTGGCAAAGGCCTTGACCACCCGGTTGCCGCTGATGTTTTCCTGAACTACCGAATTAAGCCGGGAAAGCTGTTCACGGACGGCAAAAAAGGTCGGTTTGACTTCCTTGGCGAGTTTAACGTTGAAAAAACCCGATACAAGTGCTACTGGGATCAATATCAAGGTGAGTTGATAATTGATGGTGAAGAGCATAATTATAGCGAAGATGAATAACATCAAGTTTTCGAAGACATTGTAGATCACCCAGGCCACGAAATGTCTGGTCATATCGGTATCCCCGGTTAACTTGTTCATGATATCGCCGGTCCGGGTTTTATCGAAAAAATCAAAGTCCAAATTCTGGAGCTTGGTATAGATCTTGACTCTGATATTAAAAATCAATGATTGCGAGACGTTTTCAAAGATCATCTGAAACGTATAACGCAGCGCGGACCGGAGTAAAGTGGCGCCAATCATTACAGCCAAAAAAACCATCAAAAGCCGGTACTCCTTGCCGATAATGACCCGATCTACGAGGGCTCCCGATATGTACGGATTGATCATGGCTAACGCCGAACAAATCAGCACCAAGGTCATTCCCAGTGCCATACGCAGACGGTATCCTTTCAATTCATTCCAGATCCATTTGAAGGCCACGAATGTCCCTCCCAGAATATTAATAATTTGATTATACTATGAAAAATTCGATTTAAAATGAAAGCGATAGTTAACAGGATGTTAAATAAGAAAAGTGAAGATCGCTTGACCTTCACTTTTGCTTCATCATCCTTTAGGTGAGCCGAAAACCCGGATTTATTTTCGCTATTCTGATAAGGTAGCGAGTTGCGTGTAAATTATTATCCAATGATGGTTATTCAACCTTGGATAGTTTTATAAAAATATGCCATGATTTTCGCTAAGCTGTAACTTAGTCTATTGCCGCATCGTGCTGTTTGGTTATTGCCTCCAGTGATTCTTCAATTAACTCCGGCTCCGTCAGATGAATATAGTGACCGGATTTTGAAGCATTGATCCATCTGGCGCTCTTTGAGAACGAAAGATACGTTTTCATGATCTCCTGCCAAATGTCCTCCACTTTTTCTGCGGTTTCCCTGGAGGACCCGGTATAGCGCATGGATTCATCAACCGAAATCGTGGAAGAATGAGTGATTAAAACGATTGGTATCTCGGGAAATGAATGATTCTCCCGGAGATGTGCGATGTTGGCCTCTTGATGTGATAACCGGTATTCGAGGATGGCGGTCTGATATTGTTTGGCCCGGGTTAATGATCTCAAAATATAGCCTTCCGCTTCAGGAGTGAAATGTTGATAATAAAACGGAGGCGATTTACGAAGCAGCGGCTTAAAGATAAAACCCAGTTTCAACCGGCATAAAGTGCGCCCCACCTTATAGACTTGAGTCTTCTCCACCCCGCTATTTCTATATTCCTCAGGAGTTAGCCGCCTCCGGAATTGTTCATCCTCTGTCGTCAAAGGATCGAGCAGGATCATTGCCATTGAACGTTCCGGGTTTCTACGCACATGCTGTTGTACATACAACCCCCCTTGGGAATGGCCGATGAAGATTCTTTCTTTTGTATCGAGCGCCAACTTTCTCAGCAATTCTTCCAGTTCGAACGCTATATTAAGGGGCGTTCTTTCCAGTTTTGAAACCGAACTTTCCCCATATCCGGCCCGATCATAGACCAGTACTTGATATTTGACGCCGATTCTCTCGGCAACATGCCACCATTCGGCCATGCAACTTCCGATGGCGGTTTCTATAATGACCAGAATGGGACTATTCCCCGGACCAATGAGCTTGTAAGCTAGCCTTAAATTGCCGATCTCTATGGTTTGATATGTATCTTCTGCCCTCATTCGCTTCTCCTCCAGTATTTTATATTGTTCCCACATATTTAGTCCAACAATGAATATCCAGCATTGGATATTATACAAATAAATTTCATCTCTATTTCCGATAATGGTTGATCGAATATGTCCATTTTATTATTCTCCCGCAGAGGCGCAAAGGCGCGGAGTGTGGGATTAGCTTTGCAAGTCATTTGTTGGCTATTGGCTATCAGCTCATAAACGTGAAACGTGTTAAGGCAAAAAAAGCATAACCAAAAACCGTAAGCTCTTTCTCTGCGCCTCCGCGCCTCTGCGGGATATATTCTTTGAGACTAAATTTAATAAACATATATATTAATCAACTATTCTTAGGAACATAGCTCATTTTTTTATCCCTCTTCCGGGTTGTTTTTTACTGCCAAAATCTCCGTAACCAGTCCCGAGCCGGGATGATGAATGGTGAAAGATTCCAGGTTTCTGGCGCGCGCCGCCTCTTCAAACAC
>DASVMB010000219.1:0-5715 GCA_036384575.1 Bacillota bacterium | reverse complement strand
GGATATTACCGGTTTCGGTATTTATCAAAGCGATCTTGTTCCGCATTACTCCAAGTATAGTACCGATTTTGACAATAGCGACTATCTTCAAAAATATATCCGGCCGGCCCACGAACGGGGCCTAAAAATATACGCTGCCGTGGATGTATTCGCCGAAGGATTGATCCGGCACCCTCATCCACTGGCTCCGGGGTATAAGAATCCGGAGTGGGCCACCCGGATGTACGGGATCGATCCCGCCGGGGCTCCGGTTATCAAACCGATAACCGACCTTTCCGGGATTCGGACCACCGGCTCCATCGATGACTTCGGGGATGTCTTCGTCAATCCGGTCCGCGAGGATGTCCGTGATTACGAACTTGGAATTATCAGGGAGTTGGCCAACCAGTACGAGATCGACGGTGTGGTGTTGGACCGGGTTAGATTTGTGGGTCTTGGTTCCGATTTCAGCGATTACTCACGAACGGAGTTTGAGAAGTTTATCGGCAGAAATGTGAACAATTGGCCGGAAGAGGTCTACCGTCTGGTCGACCGGAACGGGGCCGTTGAAGTGGAGTACGGCCCGCTCTTTGGGGATTGGACAACCTTTAGGGCTCAAATCATCAAGGAATTTATCATTGCTGCCCGCGAAATCACCAGAGAAGCGGGGCGGAAAGTGGAATTCATCGATTATACCGGTTCCTGGTATCCCCTATACTATCAGGTCGGGGCGAACTGGGCCGGTTCGTGTTATCAGCCGGAAGAATACCCCTGGGTCGATAAAGAATATGCGGCTACGGGATATGCGGAGTATCTCGATAAGTTGCTTTCCGGCTTTTATTATCCCGATGTTACCATCGGTGATGCGCTTCGCCATGGAAAACCGGCCTATTGGTACAGTGTCGAAGGGTCGGGCGAGCTGGCAAAAAAAGTTGTGGGTGAAGCGGCGCCGATTATCGGTAGCCTCTATGCTCAGCAGTATGTAGGCAATCCGGAGGCATTCAGCCGGGCGATTGATATGTGTTTTAAGAAATCGCGGGGTTGTATGTTATTCGATTTGAGCCAGATTGATGATTACCAATGGTGGCGGGTTTGTTCCCGTGCTTTCTAATTCCAAATCGGGCTGGGGATGCGCTAAAAACATGATTGAATATGAGGTTCAACAAAGATATCCGGTGTCGGAGGAGACCTACGACGTAATCGTGGTGGGAGGCGGAACAGCCGGGGCGACGGCTGCGATTGCCGCGGCAATGATCGGTGCGAACACGCTGGTGGTCGAGAGAAACGGCTTTCTCGGCGGTTCTTCCTCCGGCGGGCAGGTGACTCCAATGATGCATGCCGGCTTGGTAGGGAATGCCGACAGTTCTTCGATCAATGCCGACTTAAAGCGGCGTTTGTGTAAAGTGGGTTACGGAGCGGCAGATCCTTATGAAAACGACGGTTGGTTCAATCCGGAGATGCTCAAGTTCATCGTCGAGGATATGTATCTGGAAAAAGGCGGGCATGTCCTTTACGACACCGAGTTTATCGAAGCCGTTTGCGAAGATGGAGGTATAACGGGAATAATCGTTCATAATAAAGGCGGAATGCAGGTAATTCAAGGACGTGTTGTGGTGGATTGCACCGGTGACGCCGATGTGGCGTTTTCGGCAGGCGCGCCTTGCTTAACCGGATATGAGGCCAATCATCAAAATCAAGCGCCTTCCTTACGTTTTATGGTAGGAAATATCGATACCCGAAAGCTCCAGGATTATTTACGAAGTATCAGCCAGCCCATTATTTTGGAAGATCCGTTTTTGGAGTTGGCGTCGGCCTGGGAAACGGAAAGTCCACTGCGAGATGTTTTTCAAAAGGCTGTTTCCGACGGGGTGCTGGATTATGAGGACGGCCGGTATTTTCAAGCATTTTCTGTGCCGGGAATGGCGGGGGTGCTCTCTTTTAACTGCCCGGAGATTCAGCAGATCCATGATTGCCTAAATCCCTACGCGATAACTGAAATTATGATTACAGGCAGAAAGATGATTCAACGGTTACACCGGTTTTTAAAGCTGTATCTGCCGGGATTTACGGACAGCTATATTCTTTCGGCTGCGACGATGCCCGGAATCCGGGAATCACGAAGGATTAAAGGTCATTATGTATTGAGTGAAATTGATTACAATAACCGGGCCAAATTTGAGGATGCCATTGCGCGAACGGCATACCCTGTCGATATTCACGGGGTTTGTGACGAAAAAAAACTGGCGGTTGAGCCGATGAAACGGGGCGAATACTTTGAGATCCCCTATCGCTCGCTAGTTCCCTTAGCGATCAACAATCTTCTGGTGGCCGGAAGATGTATCTCAACCACATTTATTGCCCAATCAGCCATAAGAATCCAGGCTGTATGCAGGGCAACCGGTGAAGCTGCCGGAATTGCGGCAGCCTATTGTGCCCGGAGCCAGATTAACTGTAATGAGTTTGACGGTAGAATTGTCCGGCGGATCATGATTCAAAACGGTGCTTGTTTGTAAAACTTTCTCTCAATTAAGTTCAGGGCGGGGTGAGTCCAATCGAAATTCGAGAACTGTCAAGGGATTTTCAAACCGGGATCGTAAATTTCTGGAACCGGAATTTGGGAAAACCATATTGGGTCAATGAAAAGACGGTATCGGAAAAGATCTTCAATGACCCGGATCTGGCGCCGGAAGCTTCATTTTTAATGACGGACGGAGCGAAACCGGCCGGTTTCATTGTGAGCAAGGTCAATAACAGCGGACTTCCGGAGTGTGACAATCATGCCTGGATAAGCGCTTTCATTATCGATAAGGAGTACCGGAATCGGGGGTTTGGGAAAACCTTATACGCGAAGGCCGAAGCGAAACTGAGGGAGAGCGGGGTTAAAAAAATCATCCTGGGCGGGGAAAGAAACAACTTCTTTTCGGGAATTCCGGAACCGACCCCGGGATCGGAGGAATTTTTCAGAAAAAAAGGATACGTAATCAATAACGATCTGCATTACGACTTGATGGCCGACCTATCGAAGATCGATTTCAAGGTGTTGCCGGTTCCGCTCAATCATGATGCTGCCTATTCGACCACGGAGATGGTTCCTGCAGACAGGCCCGGCCTAGAGGCGTTTTTTGACCAAAGCTTTCCTGGACGATGGAAATATGAGATCTTGGGTTATCTGGATCGCGGCGGCGATTTCAAGAATGTATTGTTATTACGGCATCAACAAACGGTGGCCGGCTTTTGTAAGGTATTTATCAGCGAGGGTCCGAGTGATCAGGACGAGTTTTTCGGCAGTTTCTGGGGGGCTCTCGGCCCCGTCGGAATCAGCGCGGCAATTCGGGGAAAAGGCCTGGGGAAGCGGATATTGCACGATTCGTTATGCTTTTTGCAAGGCTGCGGAGCCCATAATGTATTGATCGACTGGACTGTTTTAAAGAATTTTTACGGGCAGTTCGGTTTTGAACCGCGAAGGACATATCGCGGGGCATATAAATGTTTCTAGACGGAGTTGGCCAAAATGAAAGAATATGTGTATGAAGACGGCGTATTCACCTTTGAAGGCAGTGTCTCCGTGCAACGAACGGATGACTGGGTGATGCCCTGGCGGATAAACCATGAGTTACTTGAGTTGTATCCTTATCTGAATGAAAAGAAAGCCAAACAACCTTCCGGGGTTCGACTCGCGTTTTCCACTACCTCGGTCCACATCCAGTTACGACTGATAGAAGTACCCCCGGGGTTGATGCTGGACCTGATCGCGGATGGAGAGCACCGGGAGACCGTAACGCCGGACGGTCAATCGCCATATGTCATATTTAAACCATTACCGGCAGGATTAAAACAAGTCGAGATTTGGTTAGACCCAAGGAACGAATTCAAATTAAACCGGGTCATGGTTGATGAAGACGCTGTAATATACAAAACCAACGTCATTCAAAAGAGATGGGTTCATTATGGCAGCTCCATCAGTCAGTCGCTGGAGGCGAGAACGCCCTCAACTATCTGGACGGCTTTGGTGGCGCGGAAATTTAATCTGCATCTCACCAACCTTGGATTTCATTCGGAGTGTAAATGTGAACCGCTAATGGCGGTGTTGATTCGTGATCTCCCGGCGGATTTGATCACTTTAAAAATCGGTATCAATTTAGTTGACGGCGATCTGAACCGCAGGACTTTTAAACCGGCGGTACTGGGCATGATCAAAATCATCCGGGAAAAGCATCCCGACACGCCCCTGGTGGTCTGTTCCCCGATCTACACACCCCTCTATGACGACATCAAGGGCGGAAGCGGGTATAATCTGAAAGAGATGCGCACGGTTATTGTCGAATGCGTTGAAATACTCAGTCGGTACGGCGACTGGAATCTCTATTATGTTGATGGGCTGAAGCTTTTTGGACCCGAAGCGATCGAACATATGCCGGATCAGTTGCACCCCGATGCCGACGGCCAGTATTTGCTGGCGGAACATTTTGGTGAAGAGGTGGTTGGAAAAATCCTAAGGCAACAGGAAACAGGGAACAGGCAATAGGGGACAGGCAACAGGCATGAGGCATGAGGCATGAGTAGCACGCCCCAGGGGGCGCGAGGCAATAGATAGTAGGCAACAGGCAACAGGGAATAGGCAAGAGGCGTGAGGCGTGAGGGAACTCACCCCGCGATACACTATGCTTTCAGTATGGCCCTACGCCCCTCTCTTTTTAGAAAGAGAGGGGATGGGGGTGAGTTGCCAATAGACTTTACTTTAGAATAGAGTAAACAACTGACAACTACTCATGCTTTGATTGACTTTTGACTATTGGCAAAGATAGTATAATCAACCAAACAAGAGGGATTATGATGCAAAAAAATGACATCTTGAAGCGGATCAGGTGCGGTTTGATCGTTTCATGCCAGGCATTGGAAGCCGAACCCCTTCATGGTTCCGAAATCATGGCCAGAATGGCGTTGGCGGCCAAAATGGGCGGGGCTGTGGGTATTCGTGCCAATACGGTTGCGGATATCAACGAGATTCGAAAAACTGTCGATCTGCCGATTATCGGGATCATCAAACAGGAGTATACGGATTCGGATGTCTATATCACTCCGACGCTCAATGAGGTAGAACAATTGATAAACTCAGCCGCAGATATCGTCGCCCTGGATGCCACAGCCAGAAAAAGACCGGGCGGTGTGGAAATTGAGACTTTAATCCAAAGGATCAAAGAGTCCGGGAAACTCGTAATGGCCGACATTTCAACCGTCTCCGAGGGAATAGCCGCCGCAGAAAAGGGTGTGGATGTGATCTCCACCACCATGTCGGGGTATACTCCGTATAGCCCCCAGATAACGGAGCCTGATTATGATCTTATCAAAGCACTTAGTACAAAGCTCGAGATTCCCGTGAATGCGGAGGGAAGGATCGTTACCCCGGAACAGTTAATCAATTGTTTTAAGAATGGTGCGTATAGCGTGGTAATCGGCGCGGCGATCACCAGGCCTCAATTAATCACCAAGGCTTTCGTCGAGGCTATCGATGATTATCATCAAAAAATAGTGTAGGCCGGTTCGATATTATCAAGCGCTCTTTCCGAATGAGTCTTTTTTCAATCGCTTTGACCGAGGGGGGCCGCATCAAACATGCCCGACGTAATACCGCGCAATCTGACGGAAGGTTTTCGCAGCCTTGGTTTGATAGAGGGGGATACGTTAATTGTACATAGTTCCCTTAAAAGCCTGGGATATGTTCATGGGGGCGCCCGG
>DASVMB010000218.1:0-4469 GCA_036384575.1 Bacillota bacterium | reverse complement strand
CCAAATCTCCCAGAAAGACGTGGACCAGGTAAACAACAGTAGTTCAAGTGGCGGGATCACGGGTGGCGCCGGCTGCTGTGCGGCAAGTGCCCAAGCCACCAGGTTTTACGGCGGCCGGATTCCGACGGACGACCTCCACATCGCCAAGATTAAGGACGGGGTTCAGGAGGTCTCTATTACAGTCAATGACCAGGGATACGCTCCGGCTGCGGTGGTACTCCAAAGAGGAGTCAAGGCCCGGCTGGTGTTCATCCCGGAAAAACTCAACTCCTGTAATTATGCGGTTTACTTCCCTGAATACCAGGCCCAACTGGATATGAGCAAAGGCCAGACCGAAACCCCGCTGATTGATGTGACGCGGGATTTCACCTTCCAGTGTTGGATGGGAATGCTTCATGGCTACGTGAAAGTGGTTGATGACTTGAATAACGTGAATCTGACGGAGATAAAAAAGGAGATTGATGCGTACCGGCCCGCCGGGGGAGGCGGAGGCTGCTGTGGTGGTGGGGGAGGGTATTAAAATCGGACCGATTTACCTTTACGGTCATGTGGGATAAAATAGTTATGGATTGATTTTTAAGAGGTGATATCTTATGGAGAAGAAAGAAGTTTTGCCGATTACCGGCATGTCCTGCGCAGCCTGCGCGCTCAAGATAGAGAAGAACCTGGCGAAGGTAAACGGGGTGAAACAGGCAAATGTAAATTTCGCTACCGAGAAAGCAACAGTCGAGTACGACTCCGAACAGGTAAACCGGGAACAACTGGAGGCTACCGTCAAGCGATTAGGTTATGACGTGGTGGCGGAGGCTCAAGAAAACGCCAAAGTGACGTTGAAGATCACCGGCATGACTTGTGCCGCCTGCGCTGCCCGGATCGAGAAACAGCTCGGCAAGATGGTTGGCGTGACCAAGGCGGCGGTTAATCTGGCGACGGAAAAAGCCACCGTGGAATATGTTCCCTCTCAGGTTAAGCTATCTGAAATGATTAAAACAGTCACTTCCCTGGGGTACGGGGCTGAACCGGAGAGCGTCATGGACGAAGCCGGACGGGACCAGGAGAAGGAACGGCGGGAGAAGGAGTTACGGCGGCTAAGGTGGGAGCTGATTATCTCTGCCGTGATGAGCTCGCCGCTCATCCTGGCAATGGTCCTCACTTTATTCGGGATCAATCTTGCTTTCCTGCACGATTGGCGGTTCCAGATTCTTTTGGCCACCCCGATTCAGTTCGGTATCGGGTTCCGGTTCTACCGGAACGCCTATTTTGCGCTCAGGGCCAAGAGTCCCAATATGGACGTATTGATCGCCATGGGTACTTCGGCTGCTTATCTATACAGCGTCTATAACGCCTTCTTCCAAAAACTGGCTCCGGGCATGATGATGAAGGATCTGTACTTTGAAGCGGCGGCAACAATCATTACCCTTATTTTATTGGGCAAATACTTTGAAGCCGTGGCCAAGGGCAAAACCTCCGAAGCCATCAAAAAGCTGATGGGGCTTAGGGCCAAAACCGCCCGGGTAATCCGCCAGGGGGTGGAGCAGGATATTCCCATCGAGGAGGTTGAGGTGGGAGAGGTGATCGTGGTCCGCCCCGGTGAAAAAGTTCCGGTGGATGGACGCGTTATTGAAGGAAGCTCGGCTGTGGATGAGTCGATGTTGACCGGGGAGAGTTTGCCGGTGGAAAAACACACTGGCGATCAGGTCATCGGAGCCACCATCAATAAAAACGGCACTTTTAAGTTTGAGGCCACCAAAATCGGGAAGGATACGGTTTTAGCGCAGATTATCAAGATGGTTGAGGACGCCCAGGGTTCAAAGGCACCGATTCAGAAGATCGCCGACCGGGTATCCGGGATCTTTGTTCCGGTGGTGCTGGGTATCGCCTTGGTGACCTTCCTGGTATGGACCTTCGGTGATTATAACCTGAAGATGGGAATCGTCAGCGCCGTGGCGGTACTGGTGATTGCTTGCCCCTGCGCCTTGGGGCTGGCCACGCCTACGGCGATCATGGTGGGAACCGGCAAAGGCGCCGAAAACGGTATTTTGATCAAGGGCGGCGAATCTTTAGAGAAAGCTTATAAAATTAACGCCGTGGTCCTTGATAAAACCGGAACCATTACCAAGGGTCAGCCGGAAGTGACCGACATTATCCCTTTGGGTAAATTGGAACGGAGCGAGCTTTTAAAACTGGCGGCCATCGCCGAGAAGAAATCGGAGCATCCCTTGGGCACGGCCGTATATGAACAAGGCCAAAAAGAGCTGGGACCCATCCCCGATCCCCAGGACTTTCGGGCAATTCCCGGCCATGGTATCGCGGCCCGGATCGAGGGCAAGGAAGTTTTGATTGGGACCAGAAAGCTCCTGACGGAGCAGGGAATTGACCTTCGGGATCATGAAACGAAAGCCGACGGGCTTGAACAGGCCGGTAAAACCGTGATCTTTCAAGCAGTTGGCGGTGAATTTGCCGGAATCATCGCAGTGGCCGATGTGGTCAAGGAAACCTCCGCCGCTGCCATAGCCGAACTGCGGCAGCTGGGAATCGAGGTCTATATGTTGACCGGTGATAATCAGAGGACTGCCCGGGCTATCGCCGCCCAGGTGGGGATCGATCAGGTTCTGGCCGAGGTGCTGCCGGAGCATAAAGCGGCGGAAGTGGAGAAACTAAAAAAGACCGGTAAAGTCGTGGCGATGGTGGGAGACGGGATCAATGATGCCCCGGCCCTTGCTGTCGCCGATATCGGGATGGCCATCGGGACCGGCACGGACGTAGCTATGGAGGCAGCGGATATCACCCTGATGCGCGGCGATTTGCGGGCAATTCCCACAGCGATTCGGTTATCCCGTAAAACGATGCAGAAGATTAAACAAAACCTGTTTTGGGCTTTCTTCTACAACTCCATCGGCATCCCCTTCGCGGCATTAGGAATGCTCAATCCGGTCATTGCCGGCGGGGCTATGGCCTTCAGTTCGGTCTCGGTGGTTACCAATTCGTTAAGTCTGAAACGGTTTCGGGGTTAAGGCGTTAAACTACAATAGAAAGGAATGATTCATATGTCGGATCAAGTCATGACTTTTGATGTCGAGGGAATGTCCTGCAACCATTGTGTCAATAGTATCAAGAACGCGGTCGGCGCTCTGGATGGTGTCAAGCAGGTGGATGTAGACCTCAAGGGCAAGAAAGTCACAGTCGGCGTAAGCGCCGGAAAGACAACCGCCCAGGCCATCCGGGAGGCCATCGAAGATCAGGGGTATGAGGTGAAGTAAGTAGTCGTCTGGTAAATCTGCCGATTTATGACTGCTAGCTGAAAACCCCTTCTTTTGGGAAGGGGTTTTCAGCATGATCAAGCATTTTTGCTTTTCGCGCCGCGCGCGTTTATGAATGATAGATATGTAAGGATCCACCGTTCTCCGGCATGAACCAAAGATCAATCATGCGCACTTGATATGGAGGAAAGATGAAGGTACAACAACGGACGATTTTGGTAATCGACGATGAACCGCAGATTGTGGCGGTGGTAGAGTCTTACCTTGAAAACAGCGGTTACCAAGTTAGTTCGGCTGAAACCGGCCGGGCGGGGTTGGATCTCTTTGAACGGGTTCAGCCCTGTCTGGTTATTTTGGATTTGATGCTCCCGGACATACCGGGAGAGGAAGTTTGCAGCCGGATCCGGAAAAAATCCCATGTTCCCATCATCATGCTCACTGCCAAGGTCGATGAGGAAGAGGTGCTCGAAGGGTTGGGTTTGGGTGCCGACGATTACGTGACCAAGCCCTTCAGTCCCCGGCAATTGGTGGCCAGGGTGGAAGCGTTGTTACGCAGAACCGATCGCAATTCAATCCCGCTCGCCAACCGGATCGCTTTCGGTGATGATCTGGTGATTGACGGTTTAAAGCATGAGGTACGCAAACAGGGTGAGATTATCAATCTGACCCCTCACGAATATAGCATTCTGATGCTTTTGGCTAAATACCCCAGCAAGACGTTCACCCGGGAGGAATTGGTGGAGATGGTTCTGGACGAGAGTTACGAGGGCTACCAACGGACCATCGATGCCCATATCAAAAATTTACGCCAAAAAATCGAGACCGATCCCCATCATCCCCGGTTCATCCGGACCGTTCACGGCATCGGGTATCGTTTTGGGGGTGATTAAGGATCATGCTGACCAACCTCCGGACCAAACTAACCTCATCCCATATTATTGTGGCTTTGGCAGGGATCCTGCTCACCAGCTTGCTGGCAAATCTGCTGTTGGAAAATCAATTTCGGCAGTATATCAAGGCCAACCTGAGAAGACAGAATCAACGGATCATCGCCCAGATCGCCCAGAATTACAATACTACGATTTCAGGTTGGAACCCTAATGATCTTACGGAGATTGGTATGAACGCCCTGTCTCAAGGGTTGATTCTTAAGCTCAAAGGAACCGACGGCGCGATTATCTGGGATGCCACGGTTCACAACAACGGATT
>DASVMB010000217.1:0-3995 GCA_036384575.1 Bacillota bacterium | reverse complement strand
AAGGGGGGCATGCTGGACGCATTAAAAGAAGAATGTGAAAAAGCGAATCCTGATATCGAAATCAATTATATCAAGGTTCCGGGTCAAGAGTATTATACCAAACTTTTGACGATGATAGCTTCCGGTGATGTACCCGATATGGCGATGCTTGGCAATGATTGGCTGGCTCCTTATGCTTCAAAAGGGGCTCTGGAACCTTTGGATCGTTTGATTGCCAGCAAGAAATTTCCGATGAAGGAAATATATCCGTCAGTCCAGGCTTGTTTGAAATATAAGGGAAAAACGTATGCCCTGCCCCGTGATACTACTAGTAATGTGTTGTTCTACAATAAAAAACTATTTGATCAAGCAGGCGTAAAATATCCTTCCGAAAATTGGAAATGGGCTGATTTTTTAGCTGCTGCGAAAACGCTTACCAAAGTTGACCAGAACGGAAAGACGGTTCAATGGGGATTTTATTTTGATACCTACGCGGATGGTTGGTATCATTGGCTGCTCACCAACGGGACGAGTTTTGTGAATTCCAAGTTCAATAAATCAAATATGAATACGCCCCAAGTGATTGAAACCCTGAAATTCCTGTCCGATCTGATGATCAAGTATAAAGTGGCGCCCGATGTCGGACAGGCCCAGGGACTCACGGGGGAAGAAGGCGTTTTTCTGGGTCAACAGGCTGCCATGTATATCGGCGGAGTGTCCAGGGCGGTTAATTTCGCCAAGGACCCCAACCTGGATTGGGATGTTGCCCCTATCCCTTACAATAAGGAAAAGACCTCCAGGGTCTGGACCAATCTATGGGTCATTCCCAAGGGAAGCAAACAGCCGAATGCAGTTTGGAAAGTTATGTCCTTCTATGCCGGACCGGAAGGCCAGAAGATTGCCGCCAAACTCAATAGCGGAATTCCATCGATGAAATCGATTGCCGAATCTCCCGTCTTTTTGTCTGGTCCGCCGGCCCATAGGAAATATTTCCTGGATGCCTTCGAAAATGGAAAGCCGTTCCCGTCATTCCCTGAATGTAATGAATTTTTGACCATCATGATCCGGGAATTGCAGCCGGTTTGGATTGGCGAGCGTTCGGTGGAAGATGCCGTCAAGACCATTGACACCCTAGCCAATAAACTCTTTGTGAAATAAAACGATAACTGCCGGTGGGACGGGAGGTTGCTTTACTCCTGTCCCATCAGCGGCAGATAGATGCGGAGTGTATTTGCGATGAGTTTTTTACCGCGTGTGGATTACCATATTCATTCGGTTTTTTCCGATGGAGAAGGCGATCTCGGAAGCATCCTCCGGATGGCAAAATCCCAAATGTTGGAATGCATCGCGATTACAGACCATTATGATCCGTATCAACCGGCCGGAGCCGGGAACCCAAATCAAAATCAACCTGACCTGAAGACTTTTCGAAACCGTTTTTTCAAGGCGCGCCTGGAGATAGATTCTCCCGATGAGCCGCAAATGATTTTTGGAGCAGAGACCGGACCGGTTTCGAGCGAGGCTTTATATGAGACATGTGATATGGTAATCGGCAGCGTCCATTATGTAACCGGTTATACGTTGAATTCGGAAGAAAAAGGGATAGTTTTTAATGAAAAGTATTGGGATGCATACCGGGATACGGTAATAAAGATTATCAAAGATCCGTATATTGACATCATTGGTCATATCGAGGGTTATCTTCCGCTCGCCCCTCTTTTAAACCGTCAGACTACCTTTGAGGAGCGGAGGGAGATGGACCGGGAAATTGCCCGGCGTTATTTTACGGATGGGTTTTGGGAAAAAGTAATTCAAAATGCCCTCCGGTATGGTAAAGTTATAGAAGTTCACGGGATGACTCAGACTCCCAGGCCGTATTATCTTCAAAAAGCGGTTCGGGCCGGAATTTCAGTAAGTGTAGGCAGCGATGCCCATCGTTTAAGCGATATTGGCAGAATTGACTGGGGTTTAAATATATTGACGGAAATCGGATTGCCCGCAGGTCGATTATTCCTGGGACGTAACCGTACCAAATGATGAGAGGAGTTACAACATTGCTGATTGATAAGTATTTTTCAAACATGAAAGAAGTATTGAACCGGATCGAAGCGACGCAGACCGGGAGGATTAAGGACGCATCGGGGATGATTGTCAGTTCGCTTAAAAATGGCGGAGCCGTTCATCTCCTCGATACCGGTCATATGCTTTCTCATGAGGTTATTGGACGCGCCGGCGGTTTGATGCTCATTACCCCGATAAATATAGGCATCAATATTGATAATCCGGCCCGAATCCGGAAGGGCCAAGAAAAAAAGCAGGTGTTTTGGGATGAGATTGAGGGGCTTCCCGGGTATATTCTGAATAAAAGCAAGGTTTTTGCCGGGGATGTACTCATCATCGCCTCGGTTTCGGGGAAGAATGTCCTGCCCGTTGAGACGGCGTTGCAAGCGCGAACGATGGGAGTCAAAACCATCGCCATCACTTCGGTAGAGTATTCACGGAATTTAAAATCCGCTCACAGTTCCGGCAAGCTCCTGTTTGAAGCAGCCGATCTGGTGCTGGATAATTGTTGTCCTTATGGAGATGCCGTTGTTGGGGATGAAAAACTGCAGGTTAAAATTTGCCCCGGATCAGGCATTGCCGGAGCCTATTTGATGTGGGCATTGACGGCACAGATTACCGAAGACTTAATGAATTCGGGAGTGAAACCCAGTATATATATGAGCAATCATCTGGAGGGAGCGGATGAGGCCAACCGTGGGGCAATGCGGGTGTTTCAGGAAACCGGTTTTTAGTGAGGAGAGGTGGTATCGGTTGATGTTGGAACAGCTTTTTCTCCATGAACTTGATACGTTAAAAAAAGGGGTATTTAATAGTGATTAATAAAGACAGTTCCATTCCCTTATATATTCAAATTAAAGATGTTTGGAAGGAACAAATTGAGCGGAATCTGTTGAAACCCGGTGATCAGATACCCACGGAAAATGAATTATGCAAGCTTTATGATGTAAGCCGGATCACTGTCAAGCAGGCCATTAATTCGCTGGTCAATGACGGATACCTTGTTCGGAGCAGAGGCAAGGGCACTTATGTGAAACCTCCTAAATTGGAACAAAATCTGGCCGGAGTCACCAGTTTTACAGAGGACATGATCCGCCGGGGATTAAAGCCGGGAGCCACGCTATTGAATACCGAGGTTGAAACGGCGGAGCCCGACATTGCTGCCAGACTGCAATTAGGTGACGGGGCCCGGGTGATTAAGGTGCAAAGATTACGGTTGGCCGACGGTCAACCGATGGCCATTGAAACGATTTGGCTGCCTTATCATCTTTGTCCCACTCTTTTGCAGGAAGATTTAACGACTTCAATTTATCAAATCTTAAAGAATCAATATAAGATTGTTTTTAACCGGGCGGTTCAATATCTTGAGGCTTCTAAAGCGGAAAAAAGAGAAGCCAAATTACTTCAGATCGAACCGGGCGACAGTGTTCTTGAGATGGAGCGTCAAAGCTATATGAAAGACAATGTTCCGGTGGAGTTCACCCAATCCGTTTATCGCGGTGACAAATACAAGTTTAGGGTAGAATTGTCCGGGCAATGAAAGGAGAAGATCTGATGCACCAATATATAGACCAACTGCAGAAGCTCATTCAAAAAGTGGAGCAAACCCAGGAAGAGAATATCAAGGCCGCTGCCGCGCTAATTGCTGCTACGATAAGAAATGGCGGAGTCTTGCATGTTTTTGCTTCGGGTCATTCTCATATGCTGATGGAAGAGATATTTTACCGGGCTGGAGGACTTGTTCCCGTCAACCCCATTTTTGAGCCAAGCCTGATGTTGCATCACGGCGCTGCCAAAAGCAGCAGTTTTGAAAGGGTTGAAGGGATTGCGGGGACCATCCTGGGGCAGGTGGAGACGAAACCCGGCGAACCCATCATCATCATCTCCAATAGCGGAATCAACGCGGTTCCGGTGGAAATGGCGAAGGAAGCCGGCGCGCTCGGCATGAAGGTTAT
>DASVMB010000216.1:0-3239 GCA_036384575.1 Bacillota bacterium | reverse complement strand
TAATGGCAAATTTAAATGTAAAGAGATACGACTCCCAGACCCGCTGGTCTTTAAAGAGGTTGAAATAGTTTTTCAATCCGACCCAATCCGAGTTCCCGTAACCAGGCCAATTTGTGAAGCTGTAATAGATTCCCTGCAAGGCCGGGAAGGTATGAAAGGCGAAAAACAGCACCAAAGCCGGAATGGTAAACAGAAAGTAAACCAAGGGGATTTTCGGTTTCTTTTTCTTAAGTGGTGCCGACTTCCGGTCCAATATAAGCTCAGTCTGCACTTTGATTCAACTCCCGTTTAAATTTAATGGAACAGATTTGCGCCTCGGGCGCAAATCTGTTCCACCAAAATGATGTTAGCGGGAAATGGTTTTATCCCATTCCTGATCCATGTTGGTAAGGAATTGGTTCACATTGCCTTTTTGCAGAAATTCCTGTACCAGATTGGAAACCTGCATCCCCGAAGGATAATAATGATCCGCGAAACTGGTGATCCGGCCCGATTCGAAGTATGCCTTCAAGTCGACCAACTCCGGATCTTCCTGATAGACGCCTTTGACCGCCGAAAAAAGCTTCTGTTCGTCGATGTAATATTGGGCGTTCTCCTTTTTAAGCAGGAAATGAATAAACTCCAGGGCGGCTTTTTGGTTCTTGGTGGTTTTAGACATGGTCAACACAGTATCCACGCCGGAAACCAACCTGTTCTTAGCCGCGCTGTTGGTTGCCGGGAGAGAAAACGCTCCCACCTTAATATTGGGATTAGCGGCCTTAATCGGCGGAATAGCCCAAACCCCCTGAATCAACATGACCGATTGGCCGTTGGCGAAGGCCGTATTGCCCTGATCATAACCCATTCCGAAATTGTCGTTATGACCGTATTTGAGGAGGGTCAACATTTTGGTCGCCACTTCCGGATAACGGGCTTTAAATGTGGTCTTGTTGGCTCTCCGTTTATCAAAGAAGTCATCGCCGTGTAAATTGGAGGCCAGCGTATTAAAAGGCACCATGACAGTCCAGGAATCTTTAAATGTCAAATAGAAAGGAACTTCCCCGGTCTTTTTAATCTTCTCGGACATGGCGACAAACTCATCCCATGTCTTGGGAACCGTCAGGCCCAGTTTGGCGAATTTATCCCTGTTATAAAGCACGGTGTTCGCATTGGCGGAGAAAGGGATTCCATTAACGGTCTTCAATTGGGCCAGCGCGTTCAACATCTTGACATACGCCGGTTGAACATTCTTCAAACCCGAATCTTTAGAGAAATCAGCCAATACCCCGGCCCTGGCCAACTCGCCATATGTAAAATTGCCACCGATGGCCATGATGTCGGGAATATCATTTTTAACCAGACGGGCTTTGATGACTGTTTCCGCTTCCGGGGTAAAATTCTGGACAACCTCGATATCAGGGTGTTCTTTCATAAATTTGGCGATTAATTCGTCAAAGGTCTTTACCGCTTCACGCTTATTCTGGAAAAGTTCCAGCTTAACTTTGGCCGCGTTTACGGGAACCATCGTTCCTGAAGCCAGGACTAACAAGAATGCCAAAAGCATCAACCCAACCTTTTTCCTCATTAAAATGCCCCTCCCCTAATTTTGATATGAATCCCCCTGAAACACAAACCAATACTTCCCCGTCATCACCTCCGCTCCATATTCGAAAAGGCGTGGAATCCCAAAATCCGAACGCCCTATAAAATTTCCCGAACCGTATCCCTTTCCGCAATTCGATGAGGCATGATCAGGCTCTCCATCTTCTTGCCTTGTTCGATCTGTTCCAGCAACATGGCGATACCCGACTGTCCCATTTCGTAAAAGGGTTGACTCAAGGCGGTCAACGGCGGTGTAGTCATCTCCGCGATCTGGGTATTATCGTAACCAATCACCGAAAGTTGCCGGGGCACGGCAATCCCCATTTTAAAAGCTTGAGACAGGACTCCGACGGCCATCTCGTCACTGGCGGCAAAGATGGCAGTAATTTCCGGGGTTGCTTCCAACAACCGCTCCAGGCAAATCATCCCGGATTTGAAACTGAAATCCCCGTAGGTTATATAGTTTTCGCGAATCGGAATGCCATGATCGCTCAATGCCCTCTCATACCCTTTTACCCGGGGTGTAGAGGCAATTTGATCGGTCCGGGTTCCGCTGAGCATTCCGATGATACGATGGCCCTTTTGAATCAGGTATGAAGTGGCGTCATAGGCCGCCTTTTCATCATCCACTTTGATAAAAGGCAAATTACTTTGGGGGTACTTGGTCGCAACCAATATTACCGGTTTCCTCATGGCCATCATCTTTTGATAATATTCCGGAATAATATTGGCGCTGACCACGATGATCCCGTCAACCTGTTTTTCCTGTAAGACTTGCAAGTACTCGAGGGTCCGTTTCCCATCATTATCGGTGTTGCATACGATGACGCTCTGGTTGGACCGATGAGCGGTATCTTCGATGCCCTTCAAAATTTCGGAGGCAACCATGCTTGACAGGCTAGGCATTAAAATTCCGATAGTATGTGACCTTTTACTGACCAATCCCCGCGCCAGGGCGTTGGGTTCGTATCCCAGTTTGGTAATGGCTTGCAAGACTTTTTGTCTTGTCTCCTCCGAATAACCGGGTAGATCGTTCAAAACCCGGGAGACTGTAGCCACGGATACATTGGCTGTTACAGCCACATCTTTAATGGTTGGATTCATCACAAAACCCCCGGCAACGTAAACGTTTACGTATCACGTAAACGTTTACGCAAAATATAAAAACAAATAATATTTTATTAATAATTTCATTATACCAATAGTTTTAGAAATAGACAATAGCCTATGTTGATAGAGCGTTCCGGTACGGCGAATATTAGGGTTGTACATTAAAAAAGACGTTCTGCCTTACTTATTCCCTAAGTAAGGTAGAACGTCTTTTGTGACGAATAGAACTTATCCCCTGATGCTTTTATCATGTATCGATAGAAGCTTCTCTTTGACCGCGCGGAGTTTCGCCCCGTGGAGCGGATACAGCCGGTAAAATAGAATCGCAAAAACTAAAGACACCAGAGGGATAACCACCAGCAAGAACTTGATTCCCAAAAAAGTTCCTGCTGATTGGGCCTCTACCGGAAGCTTGGCATTATATCCGGAGAGTGACAGGACTGAACCCATAATCACCGATTGCAACGATATCCCGATTCGGACCATGAAACCGTTGATTCCGAAATACATTCCCTCACGCCGGGTTCCGGTTTTCAGTTCATCCTCAT
>DASVMB010000215.1:0-3408 GCA_036384575.1 Bacillota bacterium | reverse complement strand
AGCCAAGCTCGATTGGAAGTTCGGTTTCGCTGGGATGTTTCCGGATGCGGAACCAGGATATCGCCGAGGTTTTTGGGCTGGTTTCCGTGGGAACGCCGGTGGATATCGTTTACGAAACGGTCCGCCCGAGTATCGACCAGCAAAACCAGGCCTGGCTGGAATTGTTCCCTGATATTTACCACTGGGGGGATCAGGATGCAAAAGTACTTAACGCCATCGACAATCTGGCCTGGAATTGTCAGGTGCACCTGAGAGCATTGGCGGAACTCATCAAGGATCCCAAACGTCCATTAAAATTTCCGTTGCCGCGGGTGATTCGGATCATCGAAACGGAGCCCGGTCCTGCCGAGACCATTGAACCTGGAAACGGTTCAAATCCGGACGGGTTTTACTGGAACGGTTCGATCTATCTCGCCAAATCGGTATTTACAACCTGGCGGGTGGAGACAGCGAATGGGGTCGATCCGACTTTTCATGACTATTTCAATCTGCAATTCTATGAAGGCAATAATTCGGGGTTTTACTGGAAATGGGATGAAGCGAACAACACGTTACGGGTTGGCGGAACTCAAGAAGCCGCCGGCAGGAACCTGGGGGCTTTACCCGGAGGACGCGTAAGCCGGGGCTAATCCGGTTACCGGTCTGATTTTATCTAAATCCATCCCGGGTATATCTGGCAGGAAAACCAGATCCGGGGTCGAATGATTAAAGAAGGCGGAAATCAAAGAGATGTAAGCCCAAGAAAACTACGGGAGGATTATGGTTGTGCTGATGGCCGGTTTACGACAGCTGCGTTACCCGTGGGAATTTCGAATCCCCCCGTCCGAAACAATCGACCTGGAAATGGTGCTGCGAAAAATCGCTTGGCTTGCCGGGGATGTATCAGTTCAAAGCGCAGGTGCCGAATCCATGCAATACCTGGCAGAGGTAGGAACCGGGCTCTGGCGTTTACAACGTAAGATGATGGAACCCGGTACCGATCACCCCACACCGGGGATGCGCCGCGCGTGTCGTTCGATGAAGGAGATATGGAACGATCTGGCAAGAGTCGGGGTCATGATTTTGGACCACACCGATACCATCTATACCGCCAATATGCCGCTTCGGGTATTGTCTTTCGAAAAAGTCGCCGGTTTTACCCAAGCCCGGGTGATTCAAACCGCGAGACCAACTATTTTTCTACAGGAACGCCCGATTCAGATGGGCGAAGTGGTTGTTGGCCTGCCGGGGGAAGAGGAATGAGGAACGAAGGCAGAAAGGCAGGGTTGGGGATGGGCCGCAGGCGGGATACTGTATATTCATTACCGGCAGAGAGCATGAATGAGTCGGTGGACCGGGAAGACTCAGGCTCCGCCGCAAATCTGCTTGACAAGATCGTTTTGCCGCAAGCCGTTAAATTGGCCCGCTCCGGTCATTACCCTGATGCCGAGAACCTCTTGTTACTGCTTGTCCAGGAAAGCGGTGAACAACCGGAGGTTTATGATTTGCTGGCGCGGATTCAGGCCCAACAAGGGCGTTACACGGAGGCGGAGATCTCTTGGAGTACAGCGCTGCGGCTTGATCCTACCAATCGGGAATACCAGTTGGGGCTACGCCGGATCAGATTGCAAAACGGAATGGCTGCGGAACGACCGCTTCGAGGCTGGCTCTGGGGGATCGGAATTTTACTTTGCTTTGTTATGATGGGTTTCTCAGCCCGGCATTACTTGGGAGAGCTGAGGACAGTACGACTTCCCGTACCGGTATTCCAACGCATATCAACGGCCCCTCGGAGGATTCCGGAGGAAACGCCCCGGGATCGAGTACAGACCCGGGATCTGCCTCAGGCATTCGCCAAAGATTTGCGGATCCCCGGAGCAAATGTGAATTACCGGAAAGGTCAGATTACGGTGGTCTTTAACACGGGGCTGTTTCAGCGCGGAGTGAAGTTATTGCCCGGGGCCCAAGCCAGCCTAAAAAACCTTGCCCTCCAGCTTCGCCCCTACAAAAACCGGGTTCTGGTGCATGTGGAGGGTCACACGGACAATGTACCCATGCCGCTCGGACTTATCTACAGGGATAACGTATCTTTAGGTATGCAACGGGCAGTCATCGTGGTTGACTATTTACGTGCCCAAGCCGATCTTCCGGCGTCAATGTTCACTGTAAGCAGTCTGGGAGAGGCTTCGTTACTGTACCCGAATGATTCTTCCCTCAATCAGCTTCGCAATCGCACAGTACTCATCCGGATCACGCCCCTTTAAATCCAATCTCAGGGAGCGACGTGACGAACCGGTAAAACGCATCATAATCCCCTTGGCAATCACAGACGATGTTGGTACCTGGTTTTTGAATCAGGTAATTGGTGATTAAAAAAGTTTCAATTCCCAACTGGCCCGCGATCAGATCCTCCTCGACATCATTGCCTACCATCATACAATCTTCAGGCTTTTTCCCCGTATCCGCCAATACTTCCTGATAAAACTGCAATTGGGGCTTGCAATAATGATTATGTTCATAAGATGAGATATAAGAAAAGTCCTCGGGAGAAAATCCAGCCCACTCAATTCGCCGCAAAATCGCTTGCTTGGGAAAGATCGGGTTGGTGGCGATCACTAATTCGTAACCTTTTTCCTTTAAAAGGGCGACACTTTTCCGGATCATCGGTTGATCCACTACGGCAGCTTTGGCTTTTAAGAATGGACCTTCGTAGAATGCATCGAAACGGCTCCGATAAACCGAGAGATCACCACCGATCAACCCGGCAAAGGCTTCCATAAATACGGCTTCATTCGTCTTCGGTTCGAGATTGGCTACCATACTGCGGGTCGCTGCCCAGATATTCTCGGCCAGACGCTTGGGTTCGATTAGATCACTCAAAGCCTTACCCATCTCGGAAAAGTAAATCCTGATAAACTCATCCATCTCGAGTGGCAATAATGTACCATCCAGGTCAAAAAGGAAAGTGTCCACCATCGCAAAAACCTCCAAATCTCCGAGTACGCTGCAACGTTTGTTAACAGCTCCCCGGATTTCATTAATGCTAATCTTAACATAAATTATCACACCGGTGCAAGCAGGTTGAATCCCCCGGATGCCGCATAAATTGTAAACAGCCGATCTCCATGGCTCTTTAGAAGGGATGTTTCTCAAACATTTCTTCCAAAGAGGAATGGTGCGTGCCTGGACGCAAGATCGGATCTGTGGCGAAAGGGGAGACAAAATATGATTGAACTTATTGTGCTGCTTATTTTGGGTCGTAAAATCGGTGAGGTCGCGTCAGACCGCGGCTATGGGACGAAGCGGGGCCGGTATCGATTACTGTTGGTCTTATCCTGGTTCGGAGGGGAGATCGCCGGTATATTGATTGGAGTGATCCTCAGTCGGAGTTTTTTCATCTATTATCCGCTGGGTTTGGTGGGGGCCGTT
>DASVMB010000214.1:0-6442 GCA_036384575.1 Bacillota bacterium | reverse complement strand
GGGAGCTATCTGCATTCTTTGAATAAAAAGGAGAAGCTGGCCGGATCGGGGTGTTTCTACAGCCCGATCCGGTAGCTGAGGAACTTTTTCCAATCCGGTTGCGTTGGTAGTATTAAATCTTGAAATGAGTGGGTAAGTTCTAGAGCCAACTCTGGGGTAACCCTGTCATGTACGAGATTGCAGGGTGAATATAGAAATTTTAACACTAAATTTCACGAAAAAGGGTCATTGTCTTCTGATTTTATTTCGTGGCTTTCGTGTGTTTCGTGGTTAAAAATAACCCACCAATTTTAGCTGTCTGGTACAGTTGAGAATTCTAACATGAAATTCACGAAAGTACCGGGAAATTGGGTTTATGGGTATAGTTAACTATATTAATATTAAATTATAATTAACAATTGCAAGTTTGGTCAACTGGAGGAAATTGAAATGGACGTCAACCGTATGACTCAGAAGGTTCAGGAAGCGCTGGCTGCGGCTCAAAGCATGGCGGTACGTTACGGACACCAACAGGTGGATGTGGAGCATCTTTGTTTGGCTTTATTGGAACAAGAAGCCGGCCTGGCAATCTCCATAATAAACCGGGCCGATGCAGATGCCCGGAGTGTAGCGGAGCGGGTAAAACGGGAACTTGAACGGTTGCCCCGGGTTACGGTGGAGGGACCGGGTGCAGCGGCGGATCAGATTTATATCACCGGGAGGCTCAACCGGATTCTGGCACAGGCTGAAACCGAGGCCAAGCGTCTGAAAGATGAGTATATATCTGTGGAACATCTGCTCCTGGCATTGGTGGACGATGGCGGGGCTACCGGCCGGATATTTAAGGAGCTCCGTCTGTCGCGCGAAAGACTCAGCCACGCTTTGCAAGAGATCCGCGGCAACCAGCGGGTAACCTCACCCAACCCCGAAGCCACCTATGAAGCCTTGGAAAGGTACGGCCGAGATCTGACCAAGTTCGCGAGCGAAGGTAAGCTGGACCCGGTGATTGGCCGGGATGATGAGATTCGCCGTGTCATTCAGGTGCTGTCGCGACGAACCAAGAATAATCCGGTGCTCATCGGGGAGCCGGGAGTTGGAAAAACCGCGATTGTCGAGGGCTTGGCCCAGCGCATTTTCCGCGGTGACATCCCCGAGGGGCTGAAACATAAACGCGTTGTTTCCCTGGATATGGGGGCCTTGATCGCCGGCGCCAAATACCGGGGGGAATTTGAGGAACGGTTGAAGGCTGTCCTGAAAGAAGTGCAAGAATCAGCCGGCCAGATCATTTTGTTCATTGACGAACTGCATACTGTGGTTGGAGCCGGCAAGGCCGAAGGAGCCATGGACGCCGGGAATCTGCTTAAGCCGATGCTGGCCCGGGGCGAGTTACATTGCATCGGTGCTACTACGCTCGACGAATATCACAAGCATGTTGAGAAGGATGCCGCGCTGGAACGGCGTTTTCAAACCGTACTGGTGGATCAACCCTCGGTAGAAGATACCATCTCGATTTTGCGGGGTTTAAAGGAACGTTACGAAATCCATCACGGCGTACGGATCAAGGATGCGGCGCTGGTTTCGGCGGCTGTGCTTTCCAACCGCTATATCTCGGATCGTTTTTTGCCGGACAAGGCCATTGACCTGGTGGATGAGGCGGCGGCCAAATTACGCACCGAAATCGATTCAATGCCTACCGAGCTGGACGAGCTGTTACGACGGGTAATGCAAATGGAGATCGAGCGGGAAGCTCTAAAGAAGGAGACTGACCCCGCTTCCCGGGAACGGCTGGAACGGCTCGTGAGAGAACTCGCGGAGTATAAGGGCGAGGCCGACGCCCTAAAGGCTCGTTGGGAAAAGGAGAAACAAGGAGTCCAACGGCTCCGCAAGATTCGAGAGGATATCGAGGCCACCAAGGCCGAGGCCGAACAAGCGGAGTTGCAGTATGATCTGAACCGCGCCGCGGAGTTAAAGTACGGCAAGTTGACCGGTCTGGAACGACAGCTTGAAGGGGAGCAGGAAAAGTTATCCCTTGGGGAAGACGGACCCCGGATGCTCAAAGAAGAGGTATCCGAGGAGGATATTGCCGAAGTTGTCAGCAGGTGGACCGGGATTCCCGTTTCGAAATTGCTGGAGGGCGAGGCCCAGAAATTGCTCCACCTTGAAGAGGAACTGCACCGGATGGTTATCGGCCAAGATGAGGCGGTAAGGGCGGTGGCTGAGGCGGTGATCCGGGCTCGTTCCGGATTGAAGGACCCCAACCGGCCTATCGGTTCCTTTATTTTTCTCGGTCCGACCGGTGTCGGCAAAACCGAACTGGCCAGAGCCCTGGCCTGGTTTCTGCTGGATGATCCCGGCAATATGATACGGATCGATATGTCGGAGTATCAGGAGAAACATACGGTGGCCAGACTAATCGGCGCTCCTCCCGGTTATGTGGGGTATGATGAAGGCGGTCAGTTGACCGAGGCTGTCCGGCGCCGGCCCTATGCAGTGATTCTCTTTGACGAGATCGAGAAGGCTCATTATGATATCTTCAATTTATTACTGCAGATTCTGGATGACGGACGGCTTACCGACGGTCAGGGCCGGACGGTTGATTTCAGGAACACCGTGATCATCATGACTTCCAACATCGGGAGCCAACGGATTCTGGATTATCAGGGCGGGTTCAACGGGGAGAATTACGAACGGATGAAGGACGCGGTCCTCGGGGAGATGCGGCATCAGTTCCGTCCGGAGTTCCTTAACCGAATCGACGAGATCATCGTCTTCCATTCTCTCACGGAGGAACATCTGAAACAGATCGTTACCATTCGCCTGGAATACCTGGAAAAGTTGTTGGCGGAGCGCCATATCGGGCTGGAGTTAAGCGATGCAGCCAAGAGTTTCTTGGTTCAGGTGGGTTATGAGCCATCCTACGGCGCCCGGCCGTTGAAACGGGCAATCCAGAAGGAACTTGAAACTCCGCTGGGCCGGTTGATCCTAAGCGGTGAAATCAAGGATGGAGAACGGGTTCAAGTGGATTATAGCGAAGGCCGGGGTCTCACATTTTGCGGGGTTGAATAATGTTAATATTTTGATTCATTATCGGCTGATCTATTGAAAAAGGTCGTGAATTTTTATAAAATTGTTATGGCAAAGGTAAAATTTGGTTTAATATCATCCACAATAATAAAAAATAGGGGGTAGCTTTGATGGCAGTAAAAGTTGGTATTAACGGTTTTGGACGCATTGGACGTCTGGTCTTCGGAGCATCACTGGATAACCCGGCGGTAGAAGTAGTCGGTATCAACGATCCGTTCATCGATTTAGAGTACATGACCTACATGCTGAGATATGATACCGTGCACGGCCAATTCAAGGGGACCATCGGCACCGAAGGCACGGACATCCTGATTGTCAACGGGAAAAAGATCAAAGTTTTTGCCGTAAAAGAGCCGTCGGAGATTCCCTGGCAGTCTTGCGGCGCGGATTATGTTGTCGAGTCTACCGGTTTATTCACCACCATTGAAAAGGCATCGGCTCACTTCAAGGGCGGCGCCAAGAAGGTTATTATCAGTGCTCCTTCCAGCGATGCCCCGATGTTCGTCATGGGTGTCAACCAAGATAAATACACCAAAGACATGAAGGTTGTCTCCAACGCTTCCTGTACCACCAACTGCCTGGCGCCTTTGGCCAAGGTCATTCACGAGAACTTCGGTATCGTCGAAGGCTTGATGACTACCGTTCACTCGACCACCGCGACCCAGAAAACGGTTGACGGCCCGTCCAAGAAGGATTGGAGAGGCGGCCGGGCTGCTGCGGCCAATATCATTCCTTCCTCGACCGGAGCCGCGAAGGCTGTCGGGAAAGTTATTCCCGAGCTAAATGGTAAACTGACGGGTATGTCCTTCCGGGTGCCGACCATTGATGTATCCGTGGTCGATCTGACCTGCCGTCTTGAGAAGGCCGCGACCTACGATGAGATCAAGGCTGCTGTGAAAAAGGCATCCGAGAACGAGTTGAAAGGAATTCTCGGTTACACCGAGGATGATGTGGTATCTTCCGACTTCATTCATGATCCCAGAACCTCCGTCTTTGACGCCAAGGCCGGTATCGCTTTGAACGACCATTTCGTCAAGCTGGTTTCCTGGTATGATAATGAATGGGGTTATTCCAACAAAGTGGTGGATCTCATCTGCCATATGGGAAAAGTCGACGCGAAGTAATTGAGCGTCACGACGCAAATGATATGAACATCGGTGAAGCGAACGTTACCGATGAAACAGGGGCTACCCGGTTAGTTACGGGCATGCCCCTTGTTTTTAATTAAGTGTTATATGACTATTCCGTTTACTCGCACACGACAGAAAAATATCTGTCGGCTCCGCTCTCAATGCCCTCAGCCATTAGGCTGATTCAAGCTAGTGGCCCTCTCGTACGCGGGAGCAGAGATTGATCACGCCGCAGGCCAGTCTTTTTCCCGAGGCACCGGCTGGCTGAGAGCGATAATCGTCGGGATTCTGGTGGATGATCACCGTCCGGTCGAGCAGATCCTTCACCTGAAACCGGTCGGTAAAGAAATTGAACTGGGCCATGCCATGGTTGGAGAATAAAACCGGGAGGTCTCCGGCATGATTGCCGTGAGGCTCACGGGTGGGATTCCAGTGCCCTCCCGCTGCCTGAAACGGGTTCTGGGGATCACCGACGATACAGTTGCCGAATTCATGGATATGAAAACCAAACGGCCCGATGGGCGCTTGTTCGCTGGTGGCAGGCTGGTATGCCGGGAGACCGGTGACGTAGACTGAAATCATGGTACCACCGGGAAGATCTTGAAATAATACTGTCCCCTGAATCTCCGGGGCCAGCGGACCGCCGCGGATTTCGGCGATTGCCATTGGAACATCGTTGCGCTGCGGTAACCAGGTCCAACCCGGAATGAGCTTACCGGGGAAGGCAGTCGTATGAACTTCCGACTGTCGGGAACGGTCCGGGGAAGAATCTCCTTTCTTCATACGAGGCACCCCTTTTCGGTAAATTTTGAAAACCGTTCAACCAGGAATCTATCGGAAGCAAGAAAACCGTACAATTTCGCGAGTAGAATCTTTGGTATATTCTATGAGAGTTGTTTTGAAAAGAGGAACCTAAGGAGCCGATATGGTTTGGAATCTTTGATTGTTAAGCAATGATTTTCGGCTCTAAATCCAGTAAAAGCCACATATCTTTAACCATTGGCAAAATTCGTTAAAAATGCGGCAGGGGAGGGGTTCGGGATGCGCGCCAGTGAGCTTGAGGGGAAAGAAGTTATTGATATTCACACCGGGGACCGGCTGGGGGTGATCCAAAAGACCGAACTCTTGATCAATACGGTCACCGGTACGGTTGAAGGCCTGATCATGGTCAAACGGGGCTTCGGGGGCAGGGAGAAAGAGTTCCGGACCATTCCCTGGCGAGAAGTCAAGAAGATCGGCGATGAGTTAATCATGGTTGAATCTGAAGATTAATGCGAGATATCCAAAAGTTAACTTGTCTAGGGAATGGGAGTATGCTAAAATTTCATTAAACGATGTTCAAAGAATATACGGTGTTTACCTATCTCTGCGCCTTGATACAAAAGAACCATTGGCCTTGGAGTCAATTTATGAATCTATGTTTGGGTACGGGGTTGATATGAATTCAACCGTTATTCGGGGGTAAAGGGTTTAAACCGATGAGGTAAAGGGTGACCACAAGTGGGGATTGCGGAACGAAAACGGATCGAAAAGGAAGAGTTGCAGCGGAAGATTCTCGATGCCGCCGGTACGATTTTGATCGAGGAAGGATACAGGAGCCTTTCTATACGGAAAATCGCCGCCCGGATCGAGTATTCCCCGGGATTGATCTATCATTATTTCAAGGACAAGGCAGCGATAGTGACGGCCTTGGTGGAACAAGGTTATGGCCGGATTCTCCAGGCTATCGGCACGGTTCCGGCAGATCCGGCGGACCCGGTAGGGACAATCCGCCGTACCCTTATCCGTTACATTGAATTGGTTTTAGAGTCGCCTCTGGAATACCGTGCGATTTTACTCAATGATATCGAAGAGGTCAGGGAGAAAGTCGGTATACTGGACCGGGGAATTTCAAAAAGACGGAAGAGTATGGAGTTGCTTGGCGGGATTATCGCCCGGGCGGTTCAAGAAGCGCAGTTCCGTCCGGTTGAACCGGAGCTGGCGGCACAAATCATCTGGACTTCGACATACGGGCTTTTGGCCCGATTGTTACTGGAGCCGGAGATTCCGCCGGAACAAAGGGAACGACTGCTCAACCAGCATCTTGATATATTATTTTACGGGCTGGTCGCCCGGGAGAGGGTGGAGACGAAATGATGTTGATTAGGAAACCATACCGGCGGGTGACCGGATTTCTTTTGGCATTATTCATACTTGGAGGGATAGGAATGAGTATCATGGCTCAAACTGCAACAGCGGCAAGAAAGGCT
>DASVMB010000213.1:0-3659 GCA_036384575.1 Bacillota bacterium | reverse complement strand
CTCGACATCCTTGATATTGCCGCGGCACTTGATGAATACCTCGATGAAATCCCGTTGTTCCGCGGGAAGCCGGCAAAACTTACAGGATGTGAACTCCCCTTCCAGCTTGGTTGAGCAAAAGGTGCAGTTTAATTGGGTAACAATCAATTCGTGATTACATACCGGGCATTGACCGGGTGCTTTGTAGCGCATGGTTGAATTCCTCTCTTCATTCCTTAATCGGTTACGGAAAGATCCGGCGTATAAGCCTTCGGTTCGTATGCCTCGGGTGAGGCGTATTTGATAAAGACAAGCGTAATCACAAAATTGATAAAGCCGACAATCGCCATGATCAGATGAGACGGGATCATATCAAGCAAGAAGCCGTATATGACCGACCCCACCGGCACGGCCAGCTGGGCGATGAGCCCTAAAACCGCGAAGAACCGGGATCGCATCTCCGGAGGGACCATCTTCTGCAGATTGGTATTTAACGGCGTATTGACCAACGCGTTAAAAATTCCGCTGCTGATGAAGCCACCGGCAATAACTCCGAAAAATTTCCAGGACGGCCCTTGAAATCCTTGGACAACTACGGGAAAAGTTATTGCGGCTAAAATCATGAGTAAAAATCCTTGGGCCACTAGCCCGGTCCTCATCAACCCACCTGCACCCGATTTGGAGAAAATGGAGCCGATCAGGATATTACCAATCAATAACCCCACCATGAAAGTAGTCATTAGATACCCGTATTGTTCCGAGGTAAATCCGATGGTCTTCTTAAAAATATATGGAAAAGCGACCATGATCAGGGGAGAGGCCAAAAAGTTCGAAACCATGGCAAAGGCGAATAACTGTTTCAACCCGGTATGCCGGTTGATGAAGGAAAGGACATCACGGATCTCCGTCATGAAAGAACGTGCAGTCAATTTGATGCCATTTTGAATCGTGGCGCGATAAGTAATGAATATTTCACACAGCCCCGAGATGAGAAAGGATGCGGCATTGAGGAAAAAGACCATTGTAATTCCGGATGTGCCGTAAATAATCCCGCCTATAACCGGTCCGACAATCATCGACAAACTATCGATAGCGCTTTTCGAAGCATTGGCACGGTTGAAATCCGCCACATCCACCAGATCGGCCAACATGGCAGCAGTTGCGGCATTAAAGAGGCTATCCATGATAGAAATTAATATTTGACTGGCAAAAAGAGCTGGTATGCTCATCCAACCATTAAGAGCCAACCAGGAAAGAACCATGATCAAGGCCCCTCTGCCCAGATCTGTATATACCGCGATGCTTTTCCGGCTAAGCCGATCACCGAGGACTCCGGCGAGCGGGGAAATGAGTAACATCGGAACCATGCTGAGCATGGTGAACACACCCATTAAGGTTCCGGAACCGGTAAGATCCAAGATGTATAAGGGAATGGCAATCATTTGGATACCGCTGCCGATAAGCGATATCAAGCGGCCGGAGATAAACAACGATAAATTTCGCCTTTGCATAGAATTCATTTGAATCGACTCCTGTGTGAGTACTGAATTGTAATCCTTAGTCTACCATCACAAATTAATTTTGTCAATTGAATCTTTAATAATATTAAGTTCATGTTTAATTTAATTAATAATCCCGTGTTTAACCCAAATCATCCGGCCGTGGCGAAAACCAGGTGAATAATCTACGCAATAAAAAAAGACCGCGCCAAAGACAGGCGCGGCAATAAAAAGGTGAGTGGTTAAATTGGTCTTCTCCGGTTGGGACCGGGAAGCCAAGAGTAAGACAAATTCATTCCCCTTTTAACCTGGGAAACTCGGTGATCCGCAGTTTTGCGGCTCCATAGGGTACCAGCACCAACTCTTCGTCCGGTTCACCGGAGACCACCGGGCTTTGGGGAAGTTCTCCGGCGGAATTGGCTTCCAGTTTCCAGTCCGGCAAACGGCGGCCGGTAATACGTAACTCCACCGGGGAATTCTCCGGATCAAAAGGCTGATACTTCAGATCATTGCATAAAACCCGCACCGAACCCTCCGGATGATCGGAGTCGACGGCCAGTGCGTAATTCCAAGGGGTGGTCGGATAAACCTCCCAATCGGCATGAGGCTGGATGCCTTTCAGTTGACGCCATTCTTCCCCGATTCGCAGGGCGAACACCAGTGGCCCGCGTTCGAGCGCCACGGAGTCCCGGTAGCGGGAGACTGTCCTGACCTCAAAGGTCAATTCGAGTGAAATTTGATCCTGATCCTGCCACTCCCGATCGATGATACGGAAGCCTCCTGCATCCGGTCGGTTAAATACGGCTCCGTTAATCTTTACTTCAGCCCCTTGACACCAGGCGGGAATCCGGAGCATCAGGGGGAACTTAATCTTTACCGGGCAATGGAGCCGGAATTCGATCCGGCCGTTAAAAGGATAATTCGTAATCTCATCAATGCGAACGGTCACTCCCGAACCAACCTCCGCCTCAACCCGGCAAGGTCCGTAAACCATCGCCGCCAAACCCCGGTCGGCTGTGGCGAGCCAGAAGTGCTCCACCAACTTGGGCCAACCCTGGTGCATATTGGCGGTGCAGCATCCAAAATGAGGCTCCAGTCCGAATAGGTTAGCCTCCTCGTTATTATTGAACCAGTCGCGCTTGGCCTTGGTCACCAGCACCTGGTTGGGTTGCTGGTCGTACTGATGGCTCCACATATCCTTGCCGAATGCCGCGGGCAAGGCGTTATAGGCTATCTTCTCCAGTAAATCGCCGAGTCTTGAATTGGAAGCCATCTTGAGTTGCGTTTCCAAACTGAACATATACTCCACTACGGAACATAGTTCCGAGCCGCGGCTGGGATTGGTACCGCTCAAATGCTCATCTCCGGCCACATTTCCCGCAACCTGACCATGATAACGGGCCAAGGCGGCGATTCCCTTAAAAACCGCCTCACGATGGCGAGGATCCCGGGACTGCTGATAATAAAGCCCCGGTTCCTTGATGCCCATCACTACATTGACGACATGAGTGGCATGATATTGCATCAGATTATTGATCTCGTCCCAGTTATGCCGGGCGATCTTTTGCCAGTTATAATAAAAATCGGTCGGCTTGACAAAGGGAAACCCCGTAAATATCCCGGTCCAGTCCAACGTCTGGCGAAAGATCGTCTCCGCCAGTTCCAGGAGAAATGCCTCCCCGGTCCGGTTATAAAGCCAGTACAGGCTATACAAATATTCGCCACCACGGGCCCGGCCCCAGTCCCGTAATGGGACTTCATCGATCCGGTCCTTCATATAACGAAAGTATCGGCTCATAAACGGTATAACCCGGGAATCCGCGGTAACTTCCTGGTATTGGACGAGAACCTTCAACATAACCATCCGCGGCCACCAATCTTCGTTGGCAGCCGGACCAAACCAACCGTCCGGCCTTTGACTGCCTATGGTCCATTCAATCCAAGGACGGGTCTTGGCAATCAAAGCCTCATCATCCAACAGATACGCCAAAGGCAATAAACCATCACAATAATACGGGCCCCGTTCCCAATTTTCACCGGTCCCTCCCAGCCAACCGCTGTAGGATCCCACCGAATCCCAAAACTCATCCAAATGGCCGGTGAGGCCGGCCGCTTGAATCGATAATTGATTGCGCAACCAACCTTCCGGTTTGATCGCTCCCAGCGGAAGCTCCGTAAAGG
>DASVMB010000212.1:0-5993 GCA_036384575.1 Bacillota bacterium | reverse complement strand
TAAAAGCTATAAACTGAATGCAGTAGCCAAGGGATTAGGGATCGAGCTTCTCAACCACCACCGGGCAGTGGATGACGCGCAGTGCGCAGCCGGTATCCTGCTTAAGGCAATGGAGGAAGTTGAGAAACGGAATCTAACCCGGCTAGCGGATTTAAATTCCCTCGTCTCCGAGAGCAGTGTAGAGCATCTTAAAACCTATCACATCTCGATTCTGGTTCAGTCTCCAGAGGGAATCAGCCATCTCTACCGCTTGATCTCCGATTCCCATATCCGCTACTATCACCGCCATCCCCGGATTCCCAAATCCGAATTAACCCGGTTACGGACCGGGTTACTCATCGGGTCGGCCTGCGAGTCGGGGGAGCTTTACCAGGCAATCCTGGACGGGGTGCCTGAGGAGAAATTATTTGAGATTGCCGGTTTCTATGATTATTTCGAGATCATGCCCCTTGCCAACAACCAGTTTTTAGTCGATACCGGCCGGGTCAAATCAATCGAAGAGCTCAAGGCCACTAATAAATTGATCTGTGATATCGGCGCCAAACTCGGTAAACCGGTGGTGGCCACCGGGGATGTCCATTTTCTAAAACCCCACGAGGAGATCTTCCGACGGATACTCCAAATTGGGCAGGGCTATGAAGGAGCAGACCATCAAGCTCCGTTATATCTACGCACTACCGAGGAGATGCTGGCGGAGTTTGACTACCTTGGGCCGGAGCTTGCTCAAGAGGTGGTGGTAACCAACACCAACCTTATTTTGGAACGCTGCGGCGATGTTAAACCAATTCCCGACGAGTTTTGCCCTCCGGTAATTCCCGGAGCGGAAGAAGAGATCCGCGAGATGTCTTACAAAAAGGCCCGGGAGTTATATGGGGATCCTCTACCCAAACTGGTCGAGGAGAGGCTGGAATGGGAGCTCAAAAACATTATCGGACACGGTTATGCCGTTTTATATTTGACAGCTCAGAAACTGGTGAAGAAGTCGCTGGACGACGGATATCTGGTAGGCTCCCGGGGGTCGGTGGGCTCATCCTTTGTTGCGACAATGTGCGGTATTACCGAAGTCAATCCACTCCCTGCCCATTACCGTTGCTCTAAATGTAAATATAGCGAGTTTAAAGAGACCGGCTCCATTGGTTCCGGCTTTGACCTTCCCGATCAAGATTGCCCCAAATGTGGCACCAGGATGATCAAGGACGGGCAGGATATTCCCTTTGCGACCTTTATGGGGTTTGAAGGCGATAAGGAACCCGATATCGATCTAAATTTCTCCGGTGAGTACCAACCGGTGGTGCATCGGTACACCGAGGAACTCTTCGGCAAGGGCCAGGTATTCCGGGCCGGAACCATCACCGGACTGGCTGAAAAGATGGCTTTCGGTTTCGTCAAAGGGTATATGGAAGAAAAACAGGTTAAACTCCGTCAATCGGAGATTAACCGGCTGGTTCAGGGTTGCACCGGGGTACGCCGTTCCACGGGCCAACATCCCGGGGGTATGTATGTCGTGCCGCAAGGACGGGCGATATACGAGTTCACACCGATCCAATATCCGGCCAATGATAAGAAAGCCGAGTGGATTACGACTCACTTTGAATATCATGGTGGTCTTGAAGGCCGGTTGGTTAAACTGGATATCCTCGGCCATGATGATCCCACGGTGATCCGGATGCTGAACGACATCACCGGTATCGACCCCCGGACTGTGCCGTTAGATGACCCGGCGACCATGAAAATTTTTTCAACTGTAGAGTCGTTAGGTATTACCGCCGAAGCACTCGGTTTCGATCTGGGTACTCTGGGAATTCCGGAGTTTGGCACGGGTTTTGTCCGGCAAATGCTGGAGGATACCCGGCCGACAACCTTTGCGGAATTACTGTTTATTTCCGGGCTTTCTCACGGCACCAGCGTTTGGCTGGGTAACGCCCAAGACTTAATCAAGAATGGAACCGCTACACTATCCCAGGTAATCTCGACCCGTGATGATATCATGAACTATCTAATCTTTAAAGGCTTGCCACCCAAGATGTCGTTTAAAATCATGGAAAAGGTCCGTAAAGGCAAAGGCCTGGACGAAGACGACATTAAGCTCATGAAAGAGCACGATGTACCCGACTGGTACATTGACTCCTGCCAGAAGATTAAATATATGTTTCCCAAGGCCCATGCCGCAGCCTACGTAATCTCTGCCTTCCGGATTGCTTACTTCAAAGTTCATTATCCGGAGGCTTTTTACGCCACATATTTTTCAGTCCGTGCCGATGAATTTGATGCGGATATCGTGGTTCAGGGGGAAAAGCCCGTTCGAGAAACCCGGGATGCCATCCGCCATAAGGGGAATGAAGCCACCCAAAAGGAGAAGAATCTGGAAACCATCCTGGACATGGTTCTTGAGGCAATACTTCGGGGAATAAAATTTTTGAGGGTGGATATTTACAAATCCGATCCCAGACGTTTTTTGATCACCCCGGAGGGCTTACTGCCTCCGCTGGCTTCACTACAGGGCTTGGGGGAGAATGCCGCCAATTATTTGGCTGCAGCCAGGGAGAAAGAGTTTGTCTCGATCGAGGATCTCAAGACTCGAGCCCGTTTAAGCTCGGCGGTGATTGAGGTCCTGCAAAAGCACGGTTGTCTTGCCGGGCTTTCAGCCACGGATCAACTCACTTTGTTTTAAGCATAAAAAAGCATCGATTGAAACCAAGGGTAGCCGTTTCTCAATCCATCGGCTACCCTTGATATTTATGGCGTGAGTTATTTGACCTTGGTGGGAATAAAAAGATCGATCAACCCGATCACCAGCGATGCCAATAAGGCTCCGATTATGGAAACGGACATCCCCGGCACGATGAATTGGGTTATGTAAATCACTACAGCGGATACCAAAAATCCTACCACTCCATGGGCGTATGGGGATAATTGCCTGCCTAATACCAGTTCAATCAGATAACTGATCCCGGCGATAACGATCGCTGCCAGCAAAGCACTGACGAAACCTAGCGATTTAAAGCCGGGTACAATGGCTCCGATGAACATCAAAACAAGAGCCGCCACTACAAATCGAACGATTGTCCTCAACCAATCCATGAATTCACCCCCTTTGCACAGCCCAAGTCTTTATCACTAGTATTTCCCAAGGGAAAAAAGAATATTCAAAACGGATAAAGGGCGAAGGGCTTGAGACGCAATCCATGTCACTCTTATGAAAATGCGATAATCCAGATTTTCCTTGGGAAAGCCACAACTTTACTAAAACCGGAGCTTTTGTGGGAAACTATCTAGACCGACTCCCGGACGGAACCCAGTTTGGAACGCTATTTGGCCACCAACCGTCGACCCGATTCAAACTCAAACGACCGGCCAGTGCTTACAAACGGTCCCGTCTTGGAAGGAGGGTACTAAAACGAGGTGAAATGGATGAAAACGAAAAAGTTGCTGATTGGAGCCTTTGAAAATGTAAGCGATGCCAAAAACGCATTGGGACGGATAAAAAAAGCCACTTGGAACCGGGCGGATCTTGCCTTAATCGTTCCCAGGAAGTCATCCCCGGATGTGGTACAGGGGATCGATTTTGAACTGGCCTCCGAATCTTTTCTGGATCTGCCCCGCAAGGATTTTTCGCCATTATGGCCGGGATTACGTCAGGAGTCCCTCGCCGGAGTCGGAGAAGTATTAATTGGCCAGGGCCGGAGCCATGAACCCGAGCCCTTAAGCCTCGATCTGTCTCAACCCGAGCTCGAAATGATTAAACAACCTCTAAAGCAACATAAGATCATTACAGTTCTTAAAGCGAACCCGGAGGATTTACCGAAACTCCGGTTGATCATGGAAACGGACGGGGCGGAATTGCTATAAAAACAGTTCCTTGTCAAGCAGGAGTTGTTTGGATTAACGCGAATACTTACCAATCTTGCCGAAAGGAGAAGATTATTGGAACAAAATGGAGCAGTGATTCAATCCGTTGAACCGGAGAGTATTGCAGAGAAGTCAGGCCTTCGGGCCGGTGATATTCTGGAGTATATCAATGGTTCTCCGGTACGGGACCTAATTGATTATTTGTTTCTCAGTGCGGATGAGGATTTGAATCTGGAAGTCCTTCAAAAATCCGGCACCCGGCGCGAGATCAGGATAGAAAAAACCGCTGATGAGCCCTTAGGGATATGCTTCGCGTCGGAATTATTCGATGGGATCCGTTCTTGCGCCAATCACTGCCTTTTTTGCTTTGTCCATCAGCTTCCAAAGGGGCAGCGCGCCAGCCTATATATACAGGACGATGATTACCGGCTCTCTTTTTTGCAGGGAAGTTATATCACCTTGACCAATCTGACCGCAGCCGACTGGTCCCGGATTCAGGATCTGCATTTGAGCCCTCTTTATATATCGGTCCATGCCACCGATCCGCTGGTTCGCCAAAAATTGCTGGGTACCAAGGCAGCCGGGCCTATTTTAAGGCAAATGCGCCGGCTTGCCCGGGTCGGAATCACCATGCACGCCCAGGCGGTTTTATGTCCCCACATCAACGACGGTCCGGTGCTAGTCAAGACCATTCGTGATCTTGAAAAGTTATGGCCGGCCGTAGCAAGCTTAGCCATAGTTCCGGTAGGCTTGACCAGCTGGCGCCGGAACTTATTTAACTTAGAAACGTTTACCAAAGAAGAAGCCCGATCCGTTTTGGAAATTATTCGCACCGCCCAGGACAGGAACCTTAATACCCGCGGCACACGGTTCGTTTATGCCGCTGATGAGTGGTATCTCTTGGCCGACAGCCCTATGCCGGAACATGAAGCCTATGAAGATTATTATCAACTCGATAACGGCGTTGGTTTAATCCGTTGGTTTGAACAGGATTTTATCGAAGTTTTTCCCCAGTTGCTGCCGAGATTAAAAAAACAACAGCGACATCTGATCATTGTCACCGGGGTTGCCGCTGAACCGTTATGGCGTAAGATTCAAGCCATCTTTGGCGCAGAATGCCCCGGCTTGAAACTGGAGATTCTTCCGGTGGTGAATGATTTTTTCGGCCGCACGGTGACTGTCACCGGTTTGCTTACCGGCGGCGACATCGCAAAAGCGATCCGGGAGTTTCATCCTATGCCGGAAGCAGTATTTTTAATCCCGGGAATCACACTACGGGATACGGGTGATCTCTTTTTGGACGGAATGGCGGTATCCGACCTGAAATCCAGCTGCGAGCCCCATCACCTGGAGGTAACTCCTACCCGCGCCAGGGAATGGCTGGAATGGTTGGCTGAATTTTTAGAATCAAGAGCGGCATAACGTTTTGATTTATGTAACCGACTTTTGGTTTATTCGTTCTGAGTTATCGATAGGGAGTGTAGCGAGTGTCACAAGTAGTAATCGCCATTGTAGGCCGGCCCAATGTAGGTAAATCAACTCTGTTTAACCGGATCACCGGGCAACGATTGGCTATCGTAGAAGATACTCCGGGTGTAACCCGGGACCGGCTTTACGCCAACTGCCACTGGCTTCGGCGGGAGTTTTTATTGGTGGATACCGGAGGCATTACGGACGAGCGGGATCCGGTTCAGACCCAGATCCGTAAACAGGTAGACCTTGCTGTCACCGAAGCGGACGGAGTGATTATGGTTGTTGACGGGCGGACCCCTTTGACCAGTGCCGACCATCAGGTCGCGGATTTGTTGCGTAAGGCCCATAAACCTACAGTTCTGGCCGTTAACAAAGTAGATAATTTCACCTCTACGGTGGAACCGGAGATTTACAGCCTTGGCCTGGGGGAACCGATCCCCATCTCCGCGGAGCACGGAAAGAATATCGGCGATTTACTCGATGTTTTGCTGGCCACAGTGCCTGAGGCTGAACAGGAAGCGGAGGCCGATGCGATCCGTGTAACAATGGTGGGCCGGCCCAATGTAGGCAAATCATCCCTGGTCAATGCCTTACTTGGTGAAGAACGGGTGATCGTAAGCAACGAACCCGGGACTACGCGTGACGCCATCGATACCGGGTTAACATTGAAC
>DASVMB010000211.1:0-5848 GCA_036384575.1 Bacillota bacterium | reverse complement strand
TCAAATGGAACGGCATCTACGGTAACCAGCTTTGCGCCGCCCAAATGTTTCCGCAACAGCATACAAAAGGCGGAAGGGTTGATCGGATTTTCACGGGTGCCAGAGAAGAGATGAAACCGGCCGAACTGGGGATGAACCGAGAGTAACAGCTTAAAGGAGGCGCCCGAACCGAAACATGAGAAGATAAACTCGTCGGGATACGGTTGCCAAATCTTATCGATCTTGACGGGTAAATAATGCTTAAGCTCCCGGGATAAACAGCCAATCGCCGGTGCGTCGATAGGCATTTTTGGTGAACCTCCTTAACACGCAAACAAGCGTGAAATATGGGATGACAATGCTTTTAGTATAGCCTTACGGTTGCGGCAAGTCAATGGTCTGCCGCTATTTATTCAGGCATAAGATCCACTGATACAATGGAGAATGGGGAGGTCAAAGGCGAAAATCATGGGTAATTGTTTTGGAATAGAGGCCTCCGAAGTTGCCCGCATATTTGGGGCCGATCTTAAGCGTGGTTTAACTACAACCGAGGCTCAAAAACGCTTGGTCCGAACAGGGCCGAATCAATTGCAGACCATTAAGAAAGATTCTGCGTGGCAGATCCTGGGTGAACAGTTCACGGATTTCATGGTGCTGGTCTTGATCGGGGCTGCGATTGTCTCATTCTTATTGGGTGAACGGGCGGACGCCTTAACGATCCTGGCCATTATCATTCTCAACGCCATCCTGGGTTTCATCCAGGAATATCGGGCTGAACGCTCTTTAGCAGCACTGAAAGAGTTAACTGCTCCGCTGGCGCACGTATTACGCAACTCCAAAGTGGTACGCATTCCTGCCAAGGAATTGGTTCCCGGAGATATTTTGGTTTTAGAGAGCGGGGATCGCATTCCTGCTGATGCACGGCTTTTTGAAACCATCGACCTTGAAGTAAATGAGGCTACCTTGACCGGTGAATCACTTTCAGTAGTTAAGCATACCGATCTTGTAAGCGCAAGCCATCCCGCACTCGGTGATCAATTCAACATGGTTTTTGCGGGGACAGTGGTGACCAATGGCCGGGGGCGGGCGGTGGCAACGGCCACCGGGATGCAAACAGAGATCGGCAAGATCGCCGATCTTATCGATACCAGCCAATCCGATGCCACTCCGCTCCAGAAGAAACTGGAACAACTGGGCCGGTGGTTGGTTCTCATCTGTCTGGGAATTTGTGCTGCTGTCGCCAGTATAGGGATCCTCCGGGGCGAGCCGCCCCGGCAGATGTTTCTGGCAGCCGTCAGTCTGGCCGTGGCGGCCATTCCTGAAGGTTTACCGGCCATTGTCACCATCGCTTTGGCAATTGGGGTTCAAAAGATGATCAAGCGCCAGGCGATCATTCGCAAGTTGCCCGCTGTAGAGACATTGGGTTGCGCGACGGTGATTTGCTCCGACAAAACCGGAACCCTGACTCAAAACAAATTGGCAGTTACCCGCCTATGGGCGGGTGGGTCCGAACAGAACCTATCCCGGGAAAAGAAAGCGTCCCCCCCCGTCTGGTCTAAAGAATTGCACAAATTGTTGGAGATTGCCGTTCTATGTAATAACGCCCAGCTCGAAACGGAGCATGGCCATGAAGTAGTTTACGGCGATCCGACTGAAGCAGCACTCCTTACTGCCGGAGTAGAAGGAGGTATTGATCCCCGGCTTTTGGCCAAAAATCGCCCTCGCCGTGGCGAACTGCCTTTCTCCTCCGACCGGAAGAGGATGAGCGTTTGGGTGGATTCGGGAACAGATGGGCTGGAATTTATGATCAAGGGAGCCGCAGACATTATCTTGGAACGCTGCGACCGAATCTTAACCACCAGAGGTATAGAACCGATTAACCACATCGCAATCTCCCAAATCAAAAAGCGGGTTGAGGAGTGGGGTTCGGAGGCTTTGCGCGTTCTGGCTTTTGCTTACCGCCCGGCAGATTCCGCGGAACTGAATCGGAAGAATGGCGATCCGGAAACCGGCCTGATCTGGGCAGGATTCATCGGTATGACCGATCCGCCGCGGCCGGAATCCCGGGCAGCCATTGCCCGTTGTAAGAGGGCCGGGATCAAGACCAAAATGATTACCGGGGACTACTCAAGAACTGCGGCTGCAGTAGCTAAAGAAATCGGTTTGCTTCGCCCCACAGGAAAGATCATGAGTGGAACGGATCTGGATAATTTATCCGACGTTGAGTTGACCCGGCGGATCGAATCAATCGATGTTTTTGCCAGGGTATCTCCCCATCATAAGTTACGGATCGTGCAAGCCCTAAAGCGAAACGGTGAGATTGTGGCAATGACCGGAGACGGTGTTAATGACGCCCCGGCCGTCAAGGATGCCAACATCGGTGTGGCCATGGGTCAAAATGGCACTGATGTTACCAAAGAGGCTTCGGCCATGGTTATCGCGGATGATAATTTTGCCACCATCGTGGCGGCCGTAGAGGAAGGCCGGGCTATTTATGAAAATATTCGCAAGTTCATTCGCTATCTATTAAGCTGTAATACCGGCGAGATTCTGACAATTTTCGGCGGAATTATGTTGGGTTTGCCATTTCCACTTTTGCCGATTCAGATTTTATGGGTTAACCTGGTAACCGACGGTTTACCTGCCATTGCGCTAGGAATGGAACCCGCCGAACCGGGGATTATGCAACGTCCGCCGCGGGATCCCCATGAGGGGATTTTCAGTCGCGGTTTGGGATGGAAGATTGTCTTTCAAGGTTTTGTCATCGGGGCTGTGACTCTACTTATCTATCTTTTTGAATTGAAATCAGGTGCCGGAATCGGAAAAGCCAGGACCGCCGCTTTCGGGGCATTGGTCTTTGCTCAGCTTTTTTTCGTTTTTCAATGTCGTTCCGAGAGCCGTTCCATGTTGCAGATGAATCCGCTAAGAAGCCGTTATCTATTGGGTGCGGTGTTGATCTCCGGGACGATGCAGGTTTTGGTGATGGTTATCTCCTCATTGCAGCGGATCTTTTACACATCCGGCCTAAACTACTGGGAATGGATTTTGATCGTGGTGCTGACCGGTTTTTCCGCGGTAATCTCCGATTTTATCTTTCGTTTTCGAAGCCGGATCCGGAAACATTTTACTTTCTTTCGCTTCGAAGTGCATAGGCTCACCAATCAAGCGGGAAAATAACCATAAATTAGTGTTTCACCCATCCTGTTTTTAAAAAACTTAAGTTTGCCAAGGGTCTTTATGACGGGTGCGCTACGCGCGAGCATCGGGGTGGTCTGTGATTGTATTGGTCTTGTTCTTGGGGACATTTTGCGCTCTTTTTTTTCTACCGCTTGAGTTCCACTTTCGTTATTCCAAACTCGGGTGGGATGATTCGCTTACCCTAGAGATGTCTTTTCTCGGAGGCCTATTAAAACGCACTAAAGCGGTGAGTCTGTTCAAACCGACTCCGGAGTCCATGAAAAGTCGGCAGCATCTTTCCGGCAGATGGTTCTTTATCCGCCAGTCCCAAACAAAAACCGTGAAAGCGCCGTATAGTATAAGTTCCCGCGGCGAGCGGGAATTTCTGCGCCGGTACGCTCATTATGGGTTGGCTGTTACACTTTTGACCTACTTTTTGCCGGCGAATTATTTTCACTGGTTGCTGGTAGCGGAACGGTTGGAGCATAAGGGATGGTTTTCCAAATTTTATTGGGCGACTCGTTTGGGAACCGGAGATCCTGCGTTAACAGCCATTGGTTACGGGATCGTGTGGGGGTTGAAAACGAATCTACTGAGTTATCTCGACAGCCGCTACCATTTCAAGGAACGCCCTGAACTCAAAGTGGTCCCCGATTATCAGCAACCAAGATGGGACATGCTCTTCGACTGTATATTCAGAGTAAAGATCGGCTATATTATTATTGCTTCATTGGCGGCCCGATGGCGTTTACGAATGTTGAAAGGGGGTGTCGGGAATTGAACGAGCATCCGATTGAAGGTTTAATGAAAACCGCGATGCAGAACATCAAAGAGATGGTTGATGTCAACACTATCCTGGGCGATCCAGTTGAAACAGTTGACGGAAGCGTAATCATTCCAATTTCCAAAGTAACGTTCGGCTTTGCCGCAGGCGGTAGTGAATTTGAAGCGATTCAAGGCAAGCCCAATAATAAAGAGCGTGAACGAAGTTCCGAAAACGCCGATGCTGCCGCAAATCTTCCATTTGGCGGAGGCAGTGGCGCCGGGATCACCATTCATCCGGTGGCTTTTTTGGTAGTAGGCAAGGAACAAACCAAACTTCTGCCGGTTGAGAGTAATGTACTGGTTGATCGCATTTTAGATTCGGCCCCCCAATTGTTAGATAGACTCCAAAACATCATTTCAGGAAATCGGAGCGAAGTTCATTGAACTTCGATTTGACACAATTTTATTGTGTTTTTTTTGACAGGATACAAAAAGAACAGCCGAATCAAGTTTAAAAACCGCGGTCTACTCGCGGTTTTTAATTTCCAATCCATTTTATCCAAAATCGGAAGGGATTTAAGGACCGGTTTCGAATTATCTAACCGGAAAAGCCTTTTTAACAGTAATTATCTTTAACCGGACCGGTCTGGTAGAACAAATCCGTGGGATGGAGCGAGTCGCGTGAAACCGATATTTATTTTATTAACGGCTACATTATTATTGGGCTTGACAACCTTTCCGGGGATGGCTCAGCAACCGCCCGAACCAACCGCATCGGCTGCGATTTTAATGGATTATACCACCGGCAAGATTCTGTATCAGAAAAATGCCTACGAAAGGCGTTTTCCGGCCAGCACCACCAAGATCCTCACGGCGATTGTGGCGATTGAAAAGGGAAACCTTAAAAAAATAATCACGGCTGACGCCACCGCTGCCAAAACCGATGGTTCATCCATCTGGCTTAAAGCCGGTGAACGCCAGACACTCAAGGATCTATTATATGGGATACTGCTCAACTCGGGAAATGATGCTTGTGTCGCCGTAGCCGACAGCCTGGCAGGTTCGGAGAAACGGTTTACATCCTGGATGAACACCAAGGCATATGAGATTGGCGCCAAAGATAGCCATTTCGCCAATAGCAACGGTCTTCCCAATCCGGTTCATTTCACCACCGCTTACGATTTATCCTTGATTACCCGGTATGCCATGAAAAACCCGGTATTCGCGGAGATTGTCCGTACGAAACGAAAGACAATTCCCTGGCCAGGCCGGGATTACGATCGGGTAATGATTAATCATAACAAACTATTATGGCGTTATGAATACGCAGACGGAGTTAAAACCGGTTATACCATGGAGGCTGGTAAATGCCTGGTTTCCTCGGCCACAAAGGATAATCATCGTTTGATTGCCGTGGTTTTAAACAGCCGCGATATGTATGGTGATTCTCAAAGATTATTTGATTATGGTTTTTCCCATTACCAATTGCTCAGTCTGGCTTCACCCCAGGAGACGCTGAGCCAGGTTAATGTCACCGAGGGCATCGCTTCCCAGGTACCGGTTTCAGCAAATCGTCCATTAAACCTGCTGATCCCAAAAGGAGATGAGTCGAAACTCCGGGTCAATCTGGAATTGCGAAGCTCACTCCGGGCTCCGGTCGAAAGGATGCAGCAGGTTGGTGAATTGCAGGTGAAAATGGGGGAACGGTTAATTGAAAAAGTTCCTGTGGTAACTCTGGCGCGAGTTCCCCAAAAAAGTTGGTGGCGACGAATTTGGGATTGGCTTCGAGGTTTCATCGGTTAACGAGTGGTTCATCCGGAAGTAGCTGGTCTCGTTATTTAGTATCTATTGACTGAATACCGGCTGGGTGCTATAATCTTTATACAATGCGAGAGTGGCGGAATGGCAGACGCGCTAGACTTAGGAT
>DASVMB010000210.1:0-9956 GCA_036384575.1 Bacillota bacterium | reverse complement strand
ACTTTACTCAAAAGCTTCATCCTCCTTATATTTGTTCTTTGTCCCAGATCGATTTGCAATATTTCCCGGCATCCCCCCTTTCTATCAAATGGTGATCTCTATTTCGTAAAGAAATCGACGTAAGAAGGGTTGCAGCGGTCGCGACAACGCTGAAACCGATGTTATTTACAAATTATATAAATAAAGTAATTTTCTACCATAAATAGAGCAGAACTCTACCTCTTTTAGAACAGCCCTTTTTATTGTGTTACTGCTTAAACGCGATACGAATCGGGAATTTGGATTTTTACCCCTTTATCGTCCGCTTGATAATCCGCTCCGTATATCCGAACTGAAGCTTTGACTCCGTTCAGCGAACGAAGCTCAACCGATTCCCGGTTGACGTTGAGACAAAGATTGGCTCCCTGATAGATGATTCTGAAACTATAAGCTTGCCAAGATGCAGGAATCGTCGGATTGAAAAGCAACCTCTCACCGTCGGAGCGCATCCCGCCGAACCCGTATACGATATTCATCCAGGCGGCAGCCAGGGAAGTGATATGCAACCCCTGCGAAGTATTACGGTTATAATTGTCAAGGTCCAAACGGGTTGCAAAGCGGCAAAGATCAAAGGCCCGTTCGTGATAACCCAATTCCGCTCCGAGGATCGAATGAATCGAAGGCGACAGCGACGATTCATGAATACACCGGGGCTCATAATACTGATAATTGGCGCGTTTGATGTCTTCAGAAAAATCCTGATTATACAGGAAGATAAACATCAATACATCCGGCTGCTTGATCAGATCGTAACGATAAATACGGTCATAGGACCAGTGCTCATAGAGGGGAAATTCCGTCTCCGGGATGGAATTGGCCTCGAGATGCGGCAGATCGAAGAAACCGTCGTGTTCCTCGTAGACCCCGGTGGTCGGATCCTGCGGCAACCGCATCTTGGCGGTTATCCGCCGCCAATCCGAGATTTCCGACGATTCGAGATGGGTCTTGCGCCGGATCGCTTCCAACTGCCCGGGGCAGGCAGACTCCATCTCCCCCAGGGTTCCCAAGGTAAAGGCAAAGGTCTTCCGGGCCATGAAATTTAAGTAGCAGTTGTTGTTGACCATCATATGGAATTCATCGGGACCCATCACTCCGAAAAAGCCGAACTCCCCGGTACGCTGACCCCACTGGCCCCGCCCTGCGTAACAACGACTAATCTCAATCAAAATCTCAATACCCTTTTGATATAAGAATTCCTTATCCCGGCAGAGCTTCACATAATGCCAGATCCCGTACGCCACCGCCGAACCGACTTGTAATTGCAAACTGGCATGTTGCCAAAGTCCGCAGCTCTCAGTGCCGTCAATGGTGGCTATCGGATAGAACGCCCCTTTTGAATCGAGCTCTATCGCCCGTTCCTTTGCTTGCGGCAGAGTCCGGTAACGGAACTCGAGCAGGTTCCGGGCGGCTTTGGGATTGTTAAAGATATAAAACGGCAGGCAATAGGTTTCGGTATCCCAAAAGGTATGACCATTATAAGCTTCCCCGGTCAATCCTTTAGCCCCGATATTGAGGCCGGGATCAGTCCCATGGAAAGTTTGATGTAATTGAAAGATGCAAAACCGGATACCTTGCTGATTTTCCGGATCACCTTCAATGGTAATGTCCAGGTCATTCCATACCCGTTCCCAGTAGGCTTGGTGTTCCCGTAACGCCCCATCGAAATTTAGCCTGCGGTATTCCCGGGCCAGTTCCATTCCGCGGTTCCAAGCGTCGGCCGGCCTATCGGCGGAATTGCGTTCCGCGTAATTGGTCACTATCTTTTCGACCGTTACCGGCATTCCTTCCGTAAGATCCAGGATATACTTTAGCCCGATATACTTCTCCCGCTCCACCAGACGGGGGGCGATGGGGGCATCGGTTTCGAGCCGGAAGGCGGAAAAAAGCTGATGCCCGAGATGGATCGTCTTTCCCAATATGGCAACCAAACCATTCTCTGTAACCCTTCGCGGGCAACTCCAGAAGTTTTGGCGTTTTTCTTCGTGAAGGATTGAAAAGTCCAACCCCGATTGGATTTCCACCGTTCCGGAGAAATCCAGCGCCGTTACTGTCAACTGCTGGCAACCCAGATGCGGCTCTGCCATGCTTACCAGGCGACGGAAGATCACCCTGAGCGATTTGCCGCTGCTGGTTTCCCAAACGAATTCCCGGGTCAAACAACCGGTTTTAAAGTCCAGCACCCGTTGAAAATCGCTAACCCGGCTATGAGCCAGATCCAGTGTCTCACCATCAACGCAAATCCGGGTAAAAAGCCAATCCACGGTATTGACCATAAACCGCGCCCGCGAGATCAAACCCCGATATGAAGAAGCCTGATAAACCGGTGCTTCCTCGTAAAAACCGTTACAATAACTTCCAACCAACCGGTCTCCGTCATACCCCTCGTCAAAATAACCCCGAACACCCATATACTCATTGCCCAGCGAAAAAACGGACTCCGATACCCGGCCCTGCTCGGGGTGAAACCCGGTCTCCCTGATCACCCAAGGATCAACATCTAAATAACGATGGCCTGCTTTCAACAAAAGTCACTCCTATCATGATTGCGGTTGGTTCAGAATACTCCGATTGGCTTTATCCAGATAAGCCTTTTGGAATTCCCTGACCGCCTGGTTCAGCAGAGCCTGGGGATTGGCGCTTTTATCCGTTAAAACCGTCTGGATTACCCGATCGAGTAAGCTATATAACTCTTGACAGTTTACCGGTTCTTCGGAATGGATCTTCACCTGTGTGAAATCCCGGTAATCACGGAAATTATCCGGATTGACATTGGAATAACGGGAACGTATCCTTTGATTGGCTCTGGTAAAACCGGGATTGACCCAAACCGGGATCCCGGGATTGCCCACCACATATCCGGCTTGATAATCGTTACGGTAAGCCAGTTCCAGATCTTTCAACCCCGCCCCCGAAACATCGGGGCTCTGTCCCAGGAGTTTGATCCACTCCAGGGCGGCATTAATCTGCTCGGTAGAGGCATTGGGGGCGAACATATAAATATTTCCGCCGAGCAATGCCATTCGTCCCGCGGATCCTGCAGGGACGCTTCCCATGGAAATCAAGTCTTTATTCATATGGTAATTATCGATGACATTATCAAACCCGTTATGTTCAAAGCCGGCCTCGAGTTTCATGGCGCATTGACCGGTCCCGATCAACTCCTGACCCTTGGCCCAATCGATTAAAGCCAGATTTGGAAGGAGATCGTATTTCCAGCGCAGATCGCGTATATACTCTAAAGCCGCCACAGCCTGCGGTGAGTTAAATACCGCCTGCCAGCGGCCGTTGACTTTCCTTTCAAACTCCGCCCCAAAGCTCCAGGCGATGTTCATGAAATGCCAGCCGCCCCCGTTACTGCTGGTCTCAATTAAGAAACCCGCGGCTCCGGTCCGGTCTTTGATTAATTTCGCGGTCCGTGCCAGTTCGGCATAGGTTCGCGGGATTTGCGGCAAACCGGCGGAGTCCAGCAAACCGGCTTTCCTAAATAACTTGAGATTACACATCAAGCCCATCAAGTAGGCATCTCGCGGCACACCGTATATCTTGCCGTTTCGCTTAACTACCCTTGATGTCTCAGGGCTGAGCGCCCGATCCCATCCCCGTTTCGCCAGTTGCGGAGTGATCTCGGCGGCGTAACCCGCCTCGATGATCTTCCCGGTCTCGGTAAACCAGGTGTTATAAAGCGTAGGTAATTTTCCCGCGGCCGCTTTCGGTAAAAAAGAGTTGATCGAATACGACCATTCGTCCGGTACAACCGTAATCCGGCGCTGCTCCTTTATCATTCGGGCATATCTTTCATAGATCTGGTGACGCGGTCCATTTTCACCAGGCCAGTCCCCGACCGAGATTACCACTTCTTTTTGTTGCGGTTTCAAGTGTTGCACGGCAAAAATCGATAAACCGGCAGTCAAGATAAGTAAGATGCTAATCAATGACCATTTTCGGGACATCGAACCCCTCCAATTCTTGACCACATATTTATTGTAAACGAAATACCCGACGATTTTAACTCGGTAAACCTGCTAAATGGTTTGTCAGACTGCTAAGTTTCATTATCGCAAATAAAATGTTACAATAGAGTGAAGTAGGGGGTGGTGTTCTCTTGTTTACCCGGCTTGAACGGAGAATCCGGATGATGTTGATCCTGATCGTCTCATTTAGTCTAATCAGCTCCAGCCTCTTACTCTATCTGGCGCTCCAGCGCAACATCTTTGCCAATTACGTTCAGCTGGCCACCCAGTATGCAAATCAACAAAACCGTAACGCCGATCTCTATTTAAGCCTAATCGAGGAAACCGCTAAACTTCTCTCCGGCGACGAAGACATCATTCGTGCCCTGCAAAATCCAAGGTTCGACAGCGCCTTGATCAGCCGGGCCGTGGCCAAGCTTAGCGGGATTCAAACGGGTAGTGTCACACTTACCGGTATCACGATGTACGGCCTAAATGAGGTTTGTTATGCCTCGGAGTCCATCGGACTCGCTCCCAACAATCCCCCGACACTTAAGCAATTAATGGCCGATCCCCTGTTCCGGGAGTTCGCCGGTTCCGAACAACGAATCTTGTGGTGGGTTCGCTACCAAAAGGCGATCAGATTTCCCGTATATAATTCGAATATTCATGGCGGGTTAATCACACTGGTTCTCAAGATTTACGATCCCAACAACAAACCGGTCGGATTTCTGCTGGTGGATACCAAAGTCAATTCATTCTTTCTCTTTTTTAAGGATAAGGAGGATTCGGACGGAGCATTTCTGATTGGCGGGGCTCACGAGGTAGTGGCTGCGTCTTATAATTAAGGGTTGCCGCCAAAGGCAACAGAGGATCTCCAAAAGATGCGGGCTCGCACACAGGCATCCGATTCTTATCTTGCCGCCAACCGTGGAGTCTTATATCTTTCATACCAGATACCGCATTCCGCATCAAGTATTGTAAAGGTTGTTTCACTGAACCAGGTTCGTTTCGGCCTCTGGGGTTTTCTTTGCTTACTTATTCTTTTAAACGCAGGTCTGATCATTTTAATCGTAATCTTCAGCCGAACACTGTCCCAGAGCATCTCCCGGCCACTGGCCGCGCTCTTTCAAAAGATGCAACAGAAAATTTAAGCCGGTTCAACATCTCGCTTGCCGGTATCACGAAGTTTGACCCGGACCGTGGTTCCTTTGTGCTTCTCACTTTCAAACCCGATCCCGTAATCCGGTCCATATTCAAGCACGATCCGTTCGTTCACATTACGTAACCCGTAACCGCTATATTTGGTCTTTTGATACGAAATATCAAAATTTGCGGTATTCATCTCAAAACCCACCCCGTCGTCGCTTATCTCAAAGATCAGATCGTCACCGATGATCATCCCGTGGATTTGGATATGACCCATCCCGTTTTTAGGGGTGATCCCATGCTTGATCGCATTTTCCACCAGGGGTTGCAGGACAATCTTCAGAATATAATGCTGCTTCAACTCCTCCGGGATCTCGTAACTAATCTCAAACTTCCCCGGAAAACGCATCTGTTCAATGGTAACAAAACTCTGAACCAGCTGGATCTCTTCTTCGACAGTGATGAACTTCTCGCCTTTATGAAGACTGATCCGGAAGAAAGTGGCCAGGGCGACCACCAATTTCTCGATCTCCGGTTGATTCTTGAGTTTCGCAATCCAGCCGATGGCATCCAGTGTATTATAGATGAAATGCGGGTTAATCTGGGCCTGCAGGGCAATGAGTTCCAACTCCCGCTGCTTCTCTTTCTCCAGGTTGTTCTTGGTAATGAGCTCTTGAACCCTTTGGACCATTTTATCGTAGCTCTCTTCGAGAACCGCGATCTCATCCCGGGGCGGGCCGGAAGTTATGGCTTGAATGGGGGATTTCCCGAAAACGTCCAGTTTATGCTTGAGCCCGGCCACGGATTCGGTGATCCGGAACGAAACATAAACCGCCAGTAAAATGGCTACCATGAGAATCACCGAACCGATGATTAACACAATCCGGTTGATTCCGGCAATCGCGCCAAAGAGTTGTTTCTCCGAGATGATACTGATGATCTTCCAATTGATACCTATGCTTTTCAGATTGTCATTAAACTGGGAGATGGCCAGGATCACCGGTTTGCCGTTATAATGAACTTGTTTGTAACTGAAAGGCGCCTTCACGTCAAAAAGCGCCGTGTCAAAGATGACCGAGCCGACTTGATCCTTATCCGGATGGGAGATGATTCGCTTCCCATCGGCGATGATAAATGAATAACTGCCCGCAGGCACAATCTTCCGATAAACATTGTAGAGTGCCGATTCACGGATATATATGAAGAGTAAGCCCAGGGTTTCCCCGGTATAAAAATTATAATATTTGCGTCCGAAAACGATGTAGGAGTTGTTGGCCTGATCCCGTTTGGTTTGGCCCCAGACGGGCAAGATTGAGGATTTGGTACGGTTGATATCGAGCAGATCTGGCTTTTGAAAGAATCCGCCGGAAGGAGCGTATTCGTAAACCTCGTTCCGGCGGTTGACGATATAAATTGCGCCGACCAGCTCCTTATGAACCAGTAAACGATCAAGGATCCGTTTCAACTGGGACTCGCGGTTTGTGTAGGAGAGCTTTTGATAGTTGAAAAGATCATAGATGGCGTCATTCACGGTAAGCCGAGCCGCTAAAATGTTGATCTCGTCGATGATTAACTCGGTGCTTGACGAGATCTCCTTTTGGGTGGATTCGATATAATTGTAAAGGTAACTTTTGAGCAAAGACTGGGCAACCGCGCGCGAGACGGTGATCAGGCACCCGGAACAGAATATCAGGGCCAACACCAAAAAGAGTGTGATCCGGTTGCGAAGTTTGAACCGTCTTAAAAGACCGTGAACGTTATCCATGGTTTTCCCCATTTTACTCTTGCTCTTGCTTCATCTTGGCGAACTCACTCGGACTCAACCCGGTCATTCGCTTGAATAATTGGCTGAAATACTTGGCATCGGTATAGCCCACCCGCTGACAAACCTCGTAAATCCTATTGTTCTTGTCTCCCAATAACTCCTTCGCTTGTTCAATCCTGTATTCGATCAGGCAGTCATTAAATGTCTTGCCCAACTCCGCTTTGAATAAGTGCATTAAGTAAGAGGGGCTGATGAACAGCTCTTTGGCCGCCATCTCCACGGTGATATCTTCGGAGAAACGGTTTTTCAAAAAGGCGACCGCGTCCCTTACGGCAGCATGGTAACCATGGACCCCCTCATCTTTGATATAGGTGACGCTGTGAGTCCCGGGCAGAAATTTGGTGTGAGCTCCGATCAACGCTTCCTGATAGGCTCTATGAAGTTCGGTTAGGTCCTTTACAGGGGTGCTGATACCGATAGAAACGGTGAATGCAGGTCCGACAGAAACATCCCTTCGGTTTTCAAGACTTGCCGTAAATTCTTTGCAGGCATCCTTAAGCGCAGGAAGGTGCTTCCCGCTGGTATCTTCAAGCTGCAAAATCAGAACGGTCTCATCCACGCTCTTCATGACGACCAGGCCCTTAAAGCTTCTCCCGGTGAAGAGCACCCGGGATATTCCGTCAGCGATCTCCCGGCGTAGCTGTTCGATACCGGAATGTGGCAACCTTTGCGAGAGGATCTGCAAATCATCGATACTTACAATCACGACCGCCTGGTTCTGAAAGGCCAGGGGCAACTGTAAAAATCCGATTTTGGCCTCGATCCCCCGGATGTCGGTAATGGTTCCGTCCAGCAGGTCCAGAAGGAACTGTTTTTGAATAGCGGGGAGTTCCAGTTTCAACTCGGCATAATGCTGTTTAACTTCCTTTTCCTCATGAATCAAGCGGCTGACTTTCTGAATCGTCTCGATCAGCTGTTGATTCTCAATAGGCTTGAGTAAGTAAGCCGAAGCGCCGTAGTTCAAGGCGGATTGAGCATAATCGAACTCATCATACCCGCTTAAAACGACGACTTTGGAGTCGAGACCCTCCTCCCGGAGTTTTGCCATAAACTCAATTCCATCCATCTGCGGCATGCGAATATCCGTGATGATAATATCGGGATGCAGGGATTGGGCTGCAGCGAGTCCTTCCACCCCGTTGCTCGCTTCCCCGATGATTTGAAGGTTATAACTCTCCCAATGAATCGTTTCCCGGATGCCGGTCCGGACCAGATACTCATCGTCCACAACCAAGATCGTCAACAATCGGGGTGCTCCTTTCCGGAACCAATACATTCTATCTTTAACATTTCGCCAAATCCACCCCAAGATCCTGCCCGGCATTTTCAAGCCCGGATCCGGCGGGGCAGCTAAAGACGATACCCAAAGCAAGGAATCCCTCCCCTCTGGATGAACCCAAGCTAATAGTTTTATTTCCATGGGTTGATGGGGATGCTAACCGGGACGATTTCATGGGGAATATCCGTTTGCAAAATCGAATTACCGGAGATGAAGGCATGCTGAAGTTGTTCCGATTTTTAAAACCCCACCGGGGCTTGGTGGCGGTGGTAGTGACATTGATGTTGCTTCAGGCTCTCTCCGAATTGTTCTTGCCGACCCTGATGTCGGATATTGTCGACACCGGAATCATCAAAGGAAACACCGGATATATCCTGCGAATCGGCGGGGTTATGTTGCTGGTGGCGGCTGCCGGAGCTATATGTGCTATAGTGGCGGGGTACTTTTCAGCCCGGGTTTCCATGGGGTTTGGAAAGATCTTGCGGAATAATATCTTTACTCAAGTGGAGCATTTTTCCCTTCACCAGTTCGACACATTCAGTACCGCCTCGCTGATCACCCGGACCACCAATGACATCACTCAGATACAATTCGTGACCATGATGTTATTACGGATGTTCATTACCGCACCGATTATGGCTGCGGGCGGGGTCATCATGGCAGTGTACCTTGATCCTGAGCTCTCGCTGGTATTGGTGGCTGCCATTCCCATCCTGGTCCTGGCGGTTTGGCTGACCGCCGGCCAGAGCGTCCCGCTGTTCAAAATCATTCAACTCAAGCTTGATAAGCTAAACCGGGTATTACGTGAGAACTTAACCGGAATCCGGGTGATCCGCGCCTTTAACCGCACCGAATACGAACACGAACGTTTCGACGAGGCCAATCTCGATCTGACCGGAACCACCATCCGGGTTAATCAAATCATGGCGGGGTTGATGCCCCTGATGATGCTGGTCATGAATTTTACAACCATCGCCATTATCTGGTTCGGAGGAATCCGGATCGGAGCGGGACGGATGCAAATCGGATCACTAATGGCCTTTTTACAATACGCAATGTTGATCATGTTCTCCATGATTATCGTTTCAATGTTCTTCGTTTTATTACCCAGGGCATCGGCATCGGCAGACCGGATCAATGCGGTTTTGGAGGTGATTCCGGAGTTCTCGGGTCCGAGCGGGTCGGGCAGGGACCGGAGAGGCCGTTCCGCCCCCCCCGTTTCCGGCGATTTACATCGGGGCTTTCTGGAATTTAACGATGTGAGCTTCAGTTATCCCGGAGCCGAACAACCGGCGGTGAGTCATCTCTCTTTCCAGGCAAAACCCGGCCAGGTGACAGCGATCATCGGTGGGACCGGTTCCGGCAAGTCAACGCTGGTCAGCCTGATTCCACGTTTTTATGAAATCGATAGCGGGGCCATACTCGTGGATGGAATAGATATTCGGCAGATGCCGCCCGAGGATCTGCGGGCCAAGATCGGTTTTGTTCCACAAAAAGCTCTGCTTTTCACCGGTACCATCACCGAAAATATTCGTTATGGCAAACCGGATGCCACCGATGAGGAAGTGCGGCATGCCGCGGAGATCGCCCAGGCCACCGAGTTTATCTCCGAGATGAAAGAAGGATTTGACTCCCTGATTACCCAAGGAGGCACCAACGTCTCCGGCGGACAGAAACAACGCCTTTCCATCGCCCGGGCTCTGGTTCGCAGGCC
>DASVMB010000209.1:0-7358 GCA_036384575.1 Bacillota bacterium | reverse complement strand
ATCCGGAAGCGAGCCTGGAAAAAGGGAGCGAGCCTTTTGTCCGAAGTTAAATCAATTCATTCAAAGTCTACCAAGGGTTATCTAGTTGCCCTGGCCAGCGCGGCGGTTTTATCCACTACCGCCATCCTCATCCGTCACCTGACCCAATCCTATCATTTGCCTCCGCTCGTTTTGGCATTTTGGCGGGATGGTTTGGTATTTTTCATCCTCCTCCCTGTCCTGGGACTTTTCAATCCCGTCCTGCTCCGGTTGGACCGTAGCCGGTTGTTTTACCTGGGTGGCTTCGGGTTGGTTCTGGCAAGTTTCAATGCCTTGTGGACCCTTTCAGTAGCTTTGAATGGGGCTGCCGTATCCACCGTCTTAGCTTATAGTTCGACAGGATTTACACTGCTTTTGGGCTGGTGTTTTTTGAAGGAACGCTTGAACTCGTTTAAGATCCTGGCAGTCGCATTCAGTCTGGGAGGTTGCGCCATGGTTGCAGGGGCGTTGAATCCCGCGGCCTGGAACGTAAATCTCACTGGAATCGTGACCGGAATACTTTCCGGGCTATGCTATGCCCTATATACGCTGATGGGCCGTTCGGCTGCGCGACGCGGGCTGAACCCATGGACCGTTCTGCTTTATAGTTTCGGATTCGCCGCATTGGTTTTATTTCTTTGTAACCTGTTACCGGTAAGGATTTTTCCCGGTGCAACCGGCTTAAAATCAATATTCTATCTGAAGGAAAACCTGTCTGGCTGGGGTGTTTTGTTTCTCCTGGCCGCCGGGCCTACCGTAATTGGTTTTGGCTTATACAATATCAGCCTTGGTTACCTCCCCGCCGGCACCGTCAATCTCATTGCCGCCCTGGAACCGGTTTTCACTGCAATAACTGCATTTTCCCTTCTGGGTGAACGTTTAAGCGGCATGCAACTCTGCGGTGGCCTGATGATCCTGGCCGGGGTCCTACTACTCTGGAAAAACGAAGGCAATTCAACGGCATCAGGGTTTCACCGTCATTACCAGCAGTGCGATATTCAAGCCGGTCACCACCAGTCCGATGGTCCAGAGTAAGATCTTATCAAGCCTCGAGTTGACAAATTTCCCCATCAATCTGCGGGACGAGGTCATATAGATCTGGAGAAAGATCGTAAAGGGCAACTGAATCCCCAGCGCCAGCTGGGAATAGATCAACCCCTGAAAAGTATCGCGGATCAACAGGATGACAAGGGCAGCCGGAATAATGGTGAGTGCCGCGCCGAGCCGGGATGATCGATCTTTCACGTCGTAAGGCCGGCCATAAATCCCGGCCCAAATGGTTCCTCCGGAGATCCCGGCGGTAATCGCGGCGGAGATTCCGGAGCATAAAAGCGCCAAGGCAAAAATGACCGCCGCGGTGTTACCCAAAAGCGGCCGGAGCATTTGTTCCGCCTGACTGAGATCGGTCACCCGGATCCCTTGACTAAAAAAAGTACTGGCAGCCACCAAAATCATGGCGCTGTTGATCGCCCAGCCAATCACCATGGCAAAGGAGGTATCCAGGAACTCATATTTAAGACGCCGGGTTTTGGCTGCGTCGTTCTCCAGGTTACACTGCCGACTTTGAATGATTTCGGAATGCAAGAACATATTGTGCGGCATCACCACCGCCCCCAACAGGCTCATCACCGCCAAAAGCGAATTTGAGGGTAGGCTGGGTTTAACCCAGGATACCATCGCCTCTGTCCAATGGATGTGGACGTAACCCAATTCAATCAAAAATGATATCCCAATCAACGACACAAATCCGATGATGAGTTTCTCGAGCTTACGGTAGGAATTATTCTCAAGCAACCAGAAGACGAGAGCGGCACTGAGCAGGGCTCCCAGTTTGGTGGGGAGTCCGAAAAGCATGTTAAGAGCGATGCCTGATCCAAGGATCTCCGCCAGGGCCGTAGCCCCTGCTGCAAACATCGCAGTCACCAAAATCGCCCGGCTGAGCCAGGGGGCGAGGTAAAAGGTGGCTGCCTCCGACAGGCAATACCCGGTGACAATCCCGAGGTGGGCGGCATTATGCTGCAGAATAATCAGCATCCCGGTGGCCAAGGTAATCACCCATAAGAGAGCATAACCGAACTCAGATCCGGCCGCTACATTGGTGGCCCAGTTGCCGGGGTCGATGAAACCGATAGTGACCAAAAATCCCGGCCCGATAAATCTCATCACTGCCAGGGCTTTTTGGGGCCGCAGATAACCACCTGCCTTTAAAAGAAATCGTTTGAATCGGCTGTCCCGGTCTGCTTTATCTGGGTGTTTCATCTGATCCGGCTCCTTCGGATGGTGATCTCTATTCATTTATCTTTTCCGGTTCTATTTCGATAGTTAACCTCTACATTCAACATTGATAATCATTATCAATATAGGAATTTACCCCACCGCTCCTGGATGAAATCAACTTTCCTCTCCAGTCCAATCTTGCAAATGAATATTGGGTCTTTGAAAACGATTCTCAATTTCATTATAATCGGTACATAGCCTTATGTCCATTACGAAGAAGTGAACATAAAAATCAGTGTCATTATTCGTGACTCATGACAAGTTTTAAACCAATCGTTAACCGCATTCATTGACCCGGTTTTTCTATAAAAGATTGAAAGTCAAGTCAAAATAGTTGCAATCAGCCATCAATATGCTAAAATACCTATGAGAAAATCTAGAAACTCCGGGAGGAATCTGGCAATGGATCAAACTTCAACGAAAATCACGAAAGAATTTCAAGCTGAAACCAAGCAGCTTCTCGATTTGATGGTACATTCCATCTATACCAACCGGGAGATCTTTTTACGCGAGTTGATCTCCAACGCTTCCGACGCCATCGACAAGCTTCACTTTCAATCCCTTACCAACCTCGATCTGCTGGAAGGAGATTCCGACTTCGCCATCTGGCTCGAGATCGATGAGGCCAATCACACTTTGAGCATCACCGACAACGGCCTGGGAATGAACTATGATGAAGTGATTGAAGACATTGGGACCATCGCCAAATCCGGAACCAAGGCCTTCATCGAAAAACTTCAAAGCCAAGAGGGTAGTCAGAACCCGGAATTAATCGGCCAATTCGGCGTAGGTTTCTATTCTGCCTTTATGGTCAGCGACAAAGTGACCCTGCTCACCAAAACCCCCGGGGCAAATGGGGTCCGCTGGGAATCGACGGGCGACGGAACTTACACCATTGAACCGGCGGAACATTCCAAACGCGGGACCACGGTCATCCTGACCTTAAACGAAGCCTATCGTAATCCCGAGAAACCGGAAGAAAACTTTCTCAACCGCTATACCCTTCAGAACCTGGTGAAAAAATATTCCGATTATATTCGTTACCCGATTAAGCTTGATTTTCCCAAGGAGGAGCGGCCTAAAGACAAGGACGGCAAGGAGATCGAGGGCGCCGCTCCCACCATCACCATCGAAACCCGGACCCTGAATTCGATGACGCCCCTTTGGGCCCGGAATAAAAGCGAGATCACCCAAGAGGAATATCAACAGTTTTATAAGAACCTATTTCATGATTGGAACGAAGCGGCCGAGGTGATCCATACCAAAGTCGAAGGGGCCGTGGAATACACCGCCCTGCTCTTTATCCCCTCCACGGCACCCTTTGATTTTTACTCCAAAGAGTACCGCGGCGGAACCAAGCTATACTCCAAACACGTTTTCGTCATGGACAACTGTGAGGAGCTACTCCCGGATTATCTCCGTTTCGTACGGGGCTTAGTCGATTCCCCCGACTTTTCGCTGAACATCTCCCGGGAGATTCTCCAACAAAGCCAGCAGTTGAAGTTGATTGGAAAAAATCTTGAAAAGACCGTGCTCAAAACCTTAGAGTCGATGCTTGCCAAGGAACGTCCCAAATACGAGACCTTTTGGAAGGAATTCGGCAGCGCGCTCAAAGCCGGCGTATATCTTGATTTTCAAAGCCATGAGCGGCTTCAGGATCTGCTTCTTTTCCCCTCTTCCAATGCTATCGAGGGATACACCACGCTGAGCGAATACTTGAAACGGATGCCCGAAAACCAGAAGGAAATTTACTATATTACCGGCAAGGATCGGGCAGCAGTCGAGAAATTGCCGCAACTCGAGTCACTGCGCGATAAAGGCTTTGAAGTGCTCTATCTCTTTGATCGGGTTGATGAATTCACCATCGACTCGCTCCACGAATACCAGAAGCAGCCGTTCAAATCGGTCAGTCGCGGTGATCTTGCCCTCGAAGGCGACGAGGCTGCTAAAGAAGCCAAGGCAAAACTTGAGGAACTAACCCAAAAACATGAGCCGATGCTGAAGGCCATTAAGGAGCAGCTAAAGGATAAAGTAGCCGAGGTCCGGCTCACCAACAGGTTGAAATCGAGCCCGGTCTGTCTAGTCAGTGGCGATTCCGGAATCAGTCTTTCCATGGAACAGATTCTGGCCGAAATGAATCAATCCATGTTCAAGGCCACCCGGATTCTGGAGATCAATCCCGACCACGAGGTCTTTAACATTCTAGAACGCATGTACCAGGCGGATCCTCAATCCAATACCTTTAAAGAGTATAACGAGCTCCTTTACGGCCAATCCCTGTTAATGGAAGGGATTACACTGGAGAATCCGGTGGAGTTCGCGGCCAAGATCGCCGAATTAATGATTAAAGCGGGAAAACAATGATTTGAATTGACCCGGACACAAAATAACAGATCGGCAATCCACCCATCGGGTGAATTCGTTCAAAGTACGATTAAGGAACACTTAATCGTACTTTTTTTATTCCCCTCTGTCTGTAAAAAGAAATGGTCATTGGTTTTCCAGGTGATTATTTTAAGCGACATGATTAATTCAAGAGATATCGGAATATCTTATTATATCTCAAACTAATTTCTTAGCCATACTAATCAATTCAATACCCCTGATTATCGCGGGATCATTGAGGAATATTAACCGGCGGTATTTATGTATACTTATGCATTCGTGTTCTTTTCCATGGATATTTGATTCAAATATTCTCCTTTGCCGACAGTTAAATCGCCAAATGAAAATCCATTTCTAGGTGTGGAAAAGGTTACAAAAATTTATAAAAATTCGCTGGTTCTTGAAGAGGATTTAGCCTTTTTTTGTCCAATAGATTTGAAATAATTTTATTTTCAAATTTATACAACATACATTCTTTTGGAAAGACAAATTCATTTCAACCGGAGGTTTTATTTCAATGGCTTTTTTTCAATCCAGTTCGCCACTGAGGGAAGAAGCATCGGCCATGAATGGTGTTTTGACAAAAGAGCTCCCGGAGATGGGCCCGGATTCGTTGCTGCACATCGAGGATCTGCATACTTACTTCACAACCGAAGAGGGTGTGGTCCGTGCAGTTGATGGCGTCACTTTGGGGATTCGACGTCAAAAAGTACTGGGAGTCGTGGGTGAAAGCGGTTGTGGCAAGAGTATCACCGCTTTATCCGCTATGCAGTTGATCCCCCGCCCCAAAGGGAAGATCCATTCCGGTCATATCTTTTACAACCGCGATGACAAGGGGGTTCTTGATCTTGCGGCCCAAGATCCTTTAGGGCCGGTAATGCGCAGCATCCGGGGGAACGAAATCGCGATGATCTTTCAGGAACCCATGACATCCTTAAACCCGGTCTTTACAGTCGGGGATCAGATTGTCGAAGCGGTCCAACTCCACCGCAATATTCCAAAGAATGAAGCCTGGGATGTTGCGGTAGACATGATTTCAAAAGTAGGCATCCCCAACCCGGCCGAACGGGCCAAGGAATATCCTCATTGCCTCAGCGGCGGAATGCGGCAACGGGCGATGATCGCCATGGCCCTCTCCTGCAATCCCCGGCTGCTCATCGCCGATGAGCCCACCACCGCTTTGGATGTGACCATCCAGGCCCAGATTCTCGATCTGATGCAACGATTGCAGGATGAGTATCAGATGGCGATCATGATTATCACTCATAATCTGGGGGTCGTCACCCGGATCTGCGACGAAGTGGCCGTCATGTACATGGGCAAAGTCGTCGAGCAGGGTACAGTCCGGCAGATTATCAAGGAAACCCTTCATCCCTACACCACCGGACTGATTAACTCGATTCCCGATATCGGTGTACGCACCCAGCGAAGGTTAAACCCGATCAAGGGCACAGTGCCCGATCCGTTCAAACTGCCAAAGGGCTGCAGTTTCCAACCCCGTTGCGATCGCTGCTTTGATAAATGCGTTACGGATCCCCCCCTGTTTGAAAAGGCCGGATCCCATAAGGTGAGGTGCTGGCTCTATGAGTGATCAATCATTTTCTAATGGCTCCCGGAACAGTTCGGATATGGCGGGAGCATCTAAAAAAACTTTCAATGAAGATGATATCTTATTGCGGGTGCGGGATCTGAAAAAACATTTCCTGATTCAAAAAGGTTTGCTCCGCAAGACCGTCGGTTCGGTTAAAGCGGTCGACGGCGTCAGCTTCGATGTTCACACCGGTGAAACCATGGGATTAGTCGGTGAGAGCGGTTGCGGCAAGACGACTACCGGACGTTGCATTTTGCAACTCGAGGCTCCCACCGGCGGCGAGATCCTGTTTAAAAAGGATAATGCCTTGATTCCGGTGAACCGTCACTCCATCGGTTCACTCCGCCGTGACATGCAGATCATCTTTCAGGATCCGTACTCCTCGCTCAACCCCCGGATGCGGATCGAACAGATCCTGGCGGAACCCTTGGAGACCCACGGTATGAATAACAAAAAAGAGGTCCGTGAACGGGTCGCGGATCTCTTAAATGCTGTCGGCCTTGCCTCTGATCTGATGCACCGTTTCCCGCACGAGTTCAGCGGCGGTCAAAGACAACGGATTGGAATCGCCCGGGCTCTGGCCTTAAACCCCAAGCTCATCGTCTGCGACGAACCGGTTTCGGCTCTGGATGTATCGATTCAAGCCCAGGTCATCAACTTGCTCGAAGATCTGCAGGACCAATTCGGTCTGACCTATATCTTCGTCGCCCACGATCTCAGTGTTGTTAAATATATCTGCGATCGGATCGCCGTGATGTATCTGGGTGAGATTGTCGAGCTCACCGAGGTGAACGAGCTCTTTGTCAATCCCAAACATCCGTATACCGAGGCGCTCTTTTCCGCCATTCCGATTCCGGATCCGGATATTGAATACGGCCAGATCATCTTGGAGGGTGATGTTCCCAGCCCTTCGGATCCTCCCAAGGGATGCCATTTCAACCCGCGTTGCCGTTATGCCCAGGATATTTGCAGGAACGAACATCCGGCCCTTGGTCCGGTGGGAGACCCGGGACACCTGGTTGCCTGTCATTTTGCCGAGAAACTTGGACTTCGCGGAGTTGCTCAGGCATCCGCTTGAACATTGAAC
>DASVMB010000208.1:0-3404 GCA_036384575.1 Bacillota bacterium | reverse complement strand
TCTTTACTGCATCGCCACGATCACCTCATACGCGCTAATCACCGGTCTCTCCGAACTCATCAAGGTGCTCCCCTTCTTGCGGTGAGTCCCGAACAGTACCCGTAAGCTTTCACTCTTGTCCGGCAACTGCTCCAGTTGCACCGCTTTCCCCGAGAAATTCAATATTACCAGTATCGATCCGGATTTGTTCTCCCTACGATAGACCAATAGCGACGGAAGATACTCCGGCAAGAACTTGATCTCGCCCGATTGCAGTGTCGGCTGTTCTTTGCGAAGCCAGATCAGTTGCTTGTAGAAATTCAACAACGAACCGGGCTGTCCGGACTGAACTGCCACATTATTAGTCAGGTAGTCGGCATCCACCGGCAGCCAGGGCGCGGCTGCAGAGAATCCGGCATTGGCGGAAGCGTCCCACTGCATCGGGGTCCGCGCCATATCGCGCCGGAACTTCTTGATGGGCCAGGCTTTTTTAGTCAGCGGGTCTTGAGCATCTTTCCTATGAAGGTTACTGCCGGTGATGCCGATCTCTTCACCATAATAGATGAAGGGGGTACCCCGCAAGGTCATGAGCAGCGTGGCGGCCACCCGGGCCCGGGCATTGGTCCATCGGCCTTTACGGTAGCGGTAAATATGGCGCAGGTTGTCGTGGTTGCTGAATGTGAAATTGGGCCAGGCTCCCGGGGCGAGATGATCATACCAGTCGATGACGGAATGGTAGATCTTCCTTGCGTCCCACGGCTGGAAGAGAAAATTGAAATTGAAGGCCATGTGGAGCGCGTCGTTGCCGTTTCCGCAATAACTGGAAGCGATGGCGGAGCTGTCGGTATAGACCTCGCCGACTAACATTCTTTCCTGATATTGATCAGTGATACTCCGGAGCTCCCGGCAGATATCGATGCTTTCCGGCCGGTTCCGGTCATAGAGATGTTTTTGGAAATCCACGCTTTTCAGGGTATAGGGATTGCTGCGAAACCGGTCGTCCTTGATGAACCAATTGATCACATCGAGCCGGAACCCGTCCACCCCCATGTCCAGCCAGTACCGGACTAAGTCGAACATTTCCTTTCTCACTTCGGGATTGCGCCAGTTCAATTCCGGCTGGTTCCGGGTAAAGGTGCCCAGGTAAAATTCTTTTCGCTTGGGATGATACCACCAGGCGTTTTGCAGTTCAAACTCGGAGAACCAGTTGTTCGGGGGTTTCCCGTTTTTACCGGGATGCCAGATATACCAGTCTACTTTCGGGTTCGTCCGGTCCTGCTGTGACTCGGCGAACCAGGGATGCTGATCGGAGGTGTGATTGAGTACTAGATCGACGATGATGTGGATATTCCGGCGATGCGTCTCCGCCAGGAGCTCCTTGAAATCGTCCAGGGTGCCGAAGAGCGGGTCAATATCCCGGTAGTCGGAGATATCGTAACCAAAGTCCTTCATGGGGGAACGGAAAAACGGCGATATCCATAAACCGTCCACCCCAAGGGAATCAGGGGTTCCGTTATTGAGATAGTCGAGCTTGGCGATGATTCCTTTTAAGTCCCCGATGCCGTCATGATTCGAGTCTTTGAAGCTTCGCGGGTAAATTTGATAGATTACTCCGTCTTGCCACCACATTGATGATCACAACCTTTAATTGAATCTTTTCCAATAATAATAACAATTCTATTGTATCACTGCTGTTACATGTTGGTAAGGGCCCATTACCCTTTCCCTTAAAGGGAACTTGCTAGAATCTTGGGTCAATAGGCTGAGGCTAACCTGCGAAGTCCAACCGACAAAAGCTTGAGAATCAAGCTAATCCCCTGAAAATGGTGACACCGTTTTCTTAAGAGTTGTAATACAACTCTACTTTAACGGACTAGGGTAAAGGCAGCGAAGCGGGTTCGGTATTTGCTCTTTGATTTTTTGGCACACCCATTCAAAGTCTTCTTCTACCTGGTTGTTACTGAAGCGGAGTACTTTTAAACCATAATTTTGTAATATTTCAGTTCTCTCTTGATCACTAACTTTTGCTTCCAATGAATCGTGGACAGAACCGTCAATCTCAATTACTAAGTTTAGTTTGGAGCAATAGAAATCTACAATAAAATTATCGATTGGCCGTTGGCGATAAACTTTGAAATCAAAATTAGTAAGAAACCCTGTCCATAATTTAAATTCGGCCGGAGTCATATTATTTCTCATTTCTACTGCTCTTGGAACCAAATCTGGATTATATGGCAGAGAGTAGCCATTGGTCATTAGTTTACGGCTTTTAAGTGTTTTTTCATTGTAAAGGGGTCTGTGCATTGACACCTCCTAAGTGTTTTTTAGAAATTGTTAAAAACGGGTTAGTATTTCAGAAATTCTTCAGTTGTAAAATATATCCTTTTTAGCACACATTTTTATATGTCAATAATAGTCTTATCACCCTTCCCCTTAAAGGGAACAGGCAAGAATCTTGGGTCAATAGGCCGGGATTAAACTGCGAAGTCCAACTAAAGGCTTGAGAATCAAGCAGATCCCCTTTAAGGGCTAGGGTAAAGACATCGAAGCATGGCAAGATGATAGGCCATCTACCCTAATGGACTAGGGGAGCAGCCAACAAAAAACCGAGGCGCATTTTATTGCGCCTCGGTTTTTTGAATAAATGATTTGGACCTTACTCCGCCTTCACTTCAGTCCATACTTTATCGAAGTCCTTCATCATGCTGCCCAGATCGACGAATACTTCGCTGTTCGCCAGATCCCCGGCTTGTGGATAGAAGGCGCGATTTTGGGTCAGATCGGCGGGGAGTTTCTTGATGACCCCGGTCTGAGGCGAGGCGTATCCGATGTATTCCGCATTCCGGTATGCGGTCTGGGTGTCGCACATGAAGTTGATGAACTTCTCAGCCATTTCCTTATGGGGCGCGTCTTCCGGGATCACCATGCTGTCGAACCAGAGGTTGGAGCCTTCCTTGGGAATAAAGTAGGCCAGGTCGGGATTTTCGCGGATGCAGTAAACTGCGTCACCGGACCAGACCACTGCCAGGGCCGCCTCTTCGGCAATCATCTTATCCTTGACCTCATCAACCACATAGGCCAGGACCAAAGGCTTTTGGGCAATCAAGGCTTCCTTGGCCTTCCGCAGTTCATCCGGGTTCTTGCTGTTTAGCGAGAGCCCCAACATTTTCAAGGTGATGCCGATGGAATCGCGTTGACTGTCAAGCATCAGAAGCTGTTTGGCGTACTTCTTGTCCCAGAGGATCTTCCAGCTGTCCGGAGTCCCGCGGACCATTTTTTTGTTATAAAGGATGCCGACCGTACCCCACATATAAGGGACGGAGTACTCATTATCCGGATCAAAGCCCAGGTCTTTATAGGCCGCACCGATCAACCGGTAATTGGGGATGTTTTTAAAGTCGATCTTTGCCAGTTTCTTTTCGTCG
>DASVMB010000207.1:0-4692 GCA_036384575.1 Bacillota bacterium | reverse complement strand
ACATTAGTAATTGCCACCAAAGGGATAGATATCTCTGTTGGTTCAGTTGTGGCAATTTCCTGTGCTACTGTAGCGTTCATGATCGGAGGCGATCTGATTATCAAAAACGGAGTACAGGTACCCTTTACAAAGTTTCCTCTGGCTATTGCCATATTAACTGCGATTGTAGCAGCTACCGCAGCGGGAATGTGGAATGGAATGCTGGTTTCCAGAGTGGGCATGCAGCCGATTATTGCAACCTTGATCTTAATGGTTGCCGGACGCGGGATCGCGATGATGATCACCAAAGCCCAGATTATTACGATCTATTATGAACCGTTTTCTTTCATCGGTAATGGCTATTTATTCGGTTTGCCGTTCTCGCTGTACATCGTATCGGTTTTATTACTGGTAACCTTATTATTCGTGCGAAAAACAGCCATCGGCATGTTTATTGAGTCGGTAGGGATCAACCCGACCGCGACCCGTTTTTCCGGAATAAACGCCAAAAATCTTATTTTCTGGTGTTATGTATTTACCGGGTTCTGCGCCGGGATAGCCGGAGTCATTTATTGTTCGAATGTAAAGAGCGCCGATGGGAATAACGCCGGCAATTTAATGGAGTTGGATGCGATCCTGGCGGTAGTTTTAGGCGGAACATCCTTAAACGGCGGGAAGTTTTACCTGACGGGCAGCATTATAGGCGCGCTGATTATCCGGACCCTGACCACTTCCATCTGGGCATTGGGAGTGCCGCCGGAGATTGCGGAAGTTGTAAAAGCAGTCGTAATCTTTATTGTCAGCGTGATCCAATCGGAAAGGCTGCGGACGGTACTTGGCGCAATGTTTAGTAGGAAGGAGCTGGCGGCATGAAAGGCAAACATATCATCAATCCTAAATTTATGCCATTAATGGCGACTATCGGTTTGTTTAGTTTAATGTTCGGTGTCAGTTCGGTTACTTTACCCGGTTTTTTTTCATTACAGAATTTTTACTATTTATTGATTGATAACGCTTATCTCATTATCATGGCGGTCGGAATGACCTTTGTGATCATTTCGGGCGGGATTGATCTTTCCGTGGGGTCTTTACTGGCCTTAACCACGATGGTGACCTCCAGTCTCGTGGAAAAACAGCTTGTCAATCCGATGATCGTCATACCGCTGGTGCTTTTGATGGGGACTGTATTCGGCCTTTTTCAGGGTTATCTAATTCAAACTTTTAATCTGGCGCCTTTTATTGTTACTTTGGGTGGTTTATACCTGGCCAGAGGTTTATGCTACATTGTCAGCATCGATACGATTCCGATTGTCCACCCGTTTTTTACGGCTGTATCGCAGTTTCAAATAAACGTTATCGGCAATAATTTTATCTCCGTTAACGTAGTTATCGCAGTTATCATGACAATTATCGGAATATTCCTGGCTCATTATACCAAATTCGGCAGAACTGTTTATGCGATTGGAGGAAATGAGCAATCGGCATTGTTAATGGGTTTGCCCGTAGCCAAAACCAAAATGCTGATTTATACCTTCAGCGGCTTTTGTACGGCCTTGTCGGGAATTGCCTTTACTTTTTATATGCGGAACGGGTATGCTCTTCATGGCAAAGGGATGGAGATGGATGCCATCGCCGCGGTGGTTATCGGGGGCACCCTTTTAACCGGGGGAGAAGGGTATGTTTTTGGGACACTATTTGGCGTTTTGATCTATGGCACCATCCAAAGTTATATCAACTTTAATGGAACGCTTAATGCCTGGTGGACCAGAATTGTCATCGGGCTTTTAGTTTTCGTATTTTGTTTGATGCAAAGATTTTTTGAAACAGGTAAAATCACTCGGAGAGCAGATCAAAAGTCCGTGAGAAAAACAGAAACTGCGGCAAATTAAGTGACGGCCGGAGTTTGATTATGAATTATTCAAGTGTGAAGGGTGAAGTCAACGTCAAACTAAAGTCGATCCGCTAAAGTATTCCATACTACTTTTAAAATATCCGACTGATTGCCCTCCTGATGCGCCGTAATCGTCACTACGGCATCTTTTTCCGGGAAACAAATCACGTATTGGCCATAAAGTCCATCCAGGCGATAAGTATTGGGATAGGAGTTCATCCAGATTTGATACCCGTAACCTTGATGGTTTTCTACTGTAGCCCAGCCGGGATTAAAATCGGAGTTATCCATCTGCGGTCTGGTCGCTTCCGCGATATAGTCGGCGGGAATCAGTTGGTTCCCTTCCCATTGACCGCAGTTCAGTAACAGCTGACCAAACCGGGACAATTTTTCGGTGGTCAGAAATAATCCCTTGGCTCCTATAGTGATACCTTGAGGGCAAACCTCCCATTGGGGATTAAAGATGCGGAGCGGTGTAAATATCCTGGGCATCAGGTAATCCCGGGTATTTATGCCGGTGGTGCGGCGAATGATGGCACTCACCATATAGGTGGCGGAGTTGTTGTATTCAAAATGAGTCCCCGGTTCATAAGCAAGCGGGGTATCGATAAACAGCTTAACCCAATCGGTAGGTTCCAAACCCGACTCAAAGGCGTGCACTATCGGGCAGTATGAGTGGCCGGTCCCCATCGCCAGCAGGTCTTTGACGGTCATTTTTAGCAACTTTTCATCCGGCTGCCCCGGCAGGTATTCCGGAAAGAAATCCACCACTTTATCGGAGAGTTTAAAATAGCCCTCATGCATGGCAATGCCTACGGCCATCGAGGTAAAGGTTTTGCTTACCGAATATAGTTGAACATCATCATCGGAACGCCACCGATGTCCGGTAATGATTTCACCATGTTGTCTGATCACGATTCCGTATAAATCCAGTTTTTGTTCCATGACTGCGATTCTGAAGTCCAGTAAGAGATCGTTTTTGTGATTCATGATATCAACTCCAAAAGTATTTAATATTTCAAAGAACGTTGATTCCGAATTTTAACTTATGGTTCCAGGTAGTGTCAAGAATGATTGCCGTTCATCTTTCTTTCTTGATTCAGCCAATGATGCTGCAGATTCATTTGCCTCATCATTAGTGCGGTAAATTGGGTTATATAATGCCAAATAACTATTTCCATATTTGATTTCCAATTCCTGTTACTATTTTTAATCATTATCAACAACCCGCACGATAAGGCCTGTTACCCGGTCAATATCTGGACGGCCATAAAATATATGTTTTGCTAATTGCCGCCACCGGATATATCCCGCTCAACATCAATAAAAGTCAAATATTTTTTGTTGTTTACCATCCGGTACGGTTGCTAGAGCCCGGAGAGTGATAGGGTTAAAATCCATTAGCCATATCATTGACCTCAGAAGGAGTTTGATTTTAAATTCTAGAAATATATGGCAGAAATTTTGGTAAATGTTTTAACCGGTGTTTTGGTACATTTTGTTTCAAAAAGACAACCGTGTAGTCCTTGACTTTTAGAACAAAAGGCATGAAAGTGGGATTGTTACATGAATGAAGGGTCTATCAATCGATACCCATTAAAATTTTTTCTGATGGTCTATGCTCTTTCAATTCCTTTATGGATCATTGGAACAATGGTCGAAGTCAAGGGACTTCCGGATGATCTTCCCATAACCGATGCGGCAGCCACTTTTGTTCCTTTAATTGCAGCCGTGATCCTCGTCTACCGGAAAGAAAAATGGGGCGGAGTCAAGAGGCTGCTTATGAGAGCCTTCGACTATCGGAAAATAAGGAAAAAGGTTTGGTATATACCCATCCTTTTGCTGATGCCCTTTTTGTACATACTGACTTACTTTGTGATGCGCGCAATCGGGCTACCGCTCCTGATTGAATGGAATATTCCTCCTCAGGTACCCTTGGTTTTTATGGCGTTTTTCATTGCCGCTGTAGGTGAAGAGCTGGGCTATATGGGATATGCCGTCGATCCCCTGCTATCCCGATGGAGTGCCCTTAAGACCGGTCTCGTTGTAGGATCAATCTGGGCCATATGGCACTTTCCATCAATGATTAAAATGGGCCAGACTCCAATGTTAATGGTCAACGGATTTATCGTTACGGTTGCTTTTCGGATTCTCTATATTTGGCTTTATAACAACACCGGAAAGAGTGTCTTCGGGGTTATCTTGCTTCATGCCATCGGCAATACCGGCAGGTCGGTATTCCCCGGCGGCCGTAGTAATTTCGAGTTGGCCGATGCTGCTGTAGGCTATTATTTTATAGCCATTACGGTTATCATCATCATATTTTTGTGGGGTCCAAAGACCTTAGCCCGATTTAGATATGATTTTTATGCTAAAAACGATAAACCGAAAATCTCCTAATGTTACCAGCTGATTAGCCTGGTTTAAATAAATAGACCGATCTGACCATATACAAATCCGCCTTGGTCCACTAAAATGTGTGAAGTATCTCAGTGGCATACCAAGGTTATTTTATATTCGGCCGGATGGTCATTAAGGAATCCCGGCCGCTGCGAACGCGCTTTGAGTTATTAATGCCATGCTTTACTCTTTTTGCTGTTGTGGCTTGAATCTATCTCATTGTTTGGCTTGATTTCGATGAAGGGCAGGTAGGAAAATGGCAACACCGGCGGTTAAGTTTATCGGGGCGACAAAGCAAATCCGGTCGAAAACGATTGTCGACAATTTGACGATGGATATCAACAAGGGTGAAGTCTTTGGGTTGCTCGGCCCCAATGGGGCCGGCAAGACTACTACCATCAGGATGATGGTCGGTTTGATCG
>DASVMB010000206.1:0-4146 GCA_036384575.1 Bacillota bacterium | reverse complement strand
TATCACAGAGAATAACTGCTGCTCGGTATTCGGTGGGCAGTTCCTTTAAACCGTCTTGAATCTGTTGACCTAATTCTCCCCGTACCGCTTCATCCTCGGGATTCGCGGACCAATCCGCGATATCAAGCGGTTTTTCATTTTCCAGATAAGGTACGGGTTCGTCGATGGAGGTCATAAGCGGACGGTTCTTTTTCTTGCGATAATGATCGATATAAAGGTTGTGAATGATCTGATATAACCAGCGATCAAAGGCTGTGCCGGCCTCAAAACGAGCAAAAGATTTATACGCCCGATATAACCCTTCCTGGAGCAGATCCTGGGCCTCGTAATGGTTGCCGCATAAACGGTAGGCAAACTGAAACAACGGCTTTTCGTAAGTTTTGACCAAGCTTTCGAAAAGGACTTTCTGATCGGCCACAGTTCGATTGGCAGTCATTGCTCCGGCGGTTGTAGCAGTCATTAGTATCACCTTCTTAAGTCCTATTGTATCAGATTTTTAAGTTTCTGTGGTTACTAAAATCTTACAGCCATGGATTCGTGGGTTTTGGTTCAACCCCCGAATGGGTTAAGTCCCGAACGTTGCTGATTCGTCTGTTGCGGCCGTTCTTCCAGGCGAACCTTGAATACTTTCGGTTTGGCGTCGCGATAAACCATAACGTCTAAAACCTGGCCAACCTTACATCCCTTGACGATCTTGCTGACATCATCCGGCGTATTAATTTTTTGCCGGTTGATCTGTACGATGATATCCCCGTCGTTCAGGCCGGCGCGGGCAGCAGGGCTATTGGGATAGACTTGAATAATTGCTCCGGCTGTGTTGGCCAGACCGTAATAAGAAGCAATCTGCTCGGTTACCTCGCCGATGGCTACTCCAAGCCACGGGGTTGCGGGTCGTTGTACCCGGCCTTTGGCAATAAGATCAGCGGAGACTGTTTTTGCCAGATTGATGGGGATCGCGAATCCCAATCCCTGTGAATTGGCGATGATGGCTTCATTAATTCCGACAACTTTGCCGGATAGGTCTAAGAGCGGTCCGCCGCTGTTTCCGGGGTTAATGGCCGCGTCAGTCTGGATGAGCTGACCACGCTGTTCCGGGTCCTCCAGTGAACGTTGAAGAGCACTGATGATTCCAGCAGTTACCGTACCGTGAAGTCCGTAAGGGTTACCGATGGCGATTACCCATTGGCCCGGAACCAGATTTTTCGAATCGCCCATCTCTACCACCGGGAGGTTTCGGGCATCGATCTTGACCACCGCCAGATCGGTTTGCGCGTCGACTCCCACCACTTTACCGTTGTATTTTTTTCCGTTGGTGAGGGTAATTTTAAGACCCTGGGCATCGCGGACCACATGTTCATTGGTGAGAATATAACCGTCGGAACGGATAATGAATCCGGAACCGGCTCCTTGAACCTGTTTCTGTTCGCCACCGAAGATATCCGACGGGAAAAAATCACGGAACTCATCGGGAATATTCGGGGCCGTAGAAACCACCGAAACGGTGTCGATGTTCACCACTGCGGCTGAGACTCTTTTGCTTGCATTGATGAATGAATCAGGACCAAAAGCATCATTACTGCCGGTGGGGACCTTGAAAGCAGCAGCCATCACTTTTGGTTCCTGTGCGGACTGAAGATTCGCCGGTTGGAACAACCGGGGCGCCACCGCCCACAAGATACCGGCGGTAAGAAGGGAAGCGAATAAAGCTACCACCAAATACGGAATGAATTTTTTTATCGTTAAGGATTGAGATGACATAAGTAGGACCTCCTTGCTAAATTTGTATTATAGCTTTTGTAGCCAATGGTTTTTGGATTCAATAACTTTTCGGGTAGAGCTCCGGTTCACTGAATCAAACTTCATTAAAAATCTGTTACGGTACACTCTCGATTCTATAATTGTCAAAACGGCGCATCAAAAAAAAAGTTCCCAGAAATAACGGTAACATCCTGGAAAAAAGGAGGAATTTGCCACAACAAGTTGAATATATCACTAAGTTCAAATATAGAAGCAGGTTTGATCTCGATTTTTGGGCATTTTAATACGCGATATCCATACTCGAAAAGTAAAGAGGTAACCCATTGGCGCTAAGCATGACAGGCTACGGCCGTGGTACAAATACCGATTCTGAATATACCGTAATTGCGGATCTAAAATCGGTCAATCATCGCTATTTGGAGTTGTATTTTAAACTACCAAGACCATATAGCTTTTTGGAGGACCGTTTACGTCGTGAAATCGCGAGTCGGATCTCCAGGGGAAAGCTAGAGATCACGGTGCAGATCGATCGGGTGCTTCCCGAAACAGTTCAAGTTTCTTTAAACAAGCCGCTCCTCGACTCTTACATGAAGGCCATTGAGGAGATCAAAACCCGCTATCAACCGGAAGGCACGATAAAAGTTGAATCCTTATTGAACTTACCGGATGTTTTTTCAATCGCCAAACCCGAGGAAGATCAGGAACGATTAAGTGGATTGGCTGTCGCGGCCATTACGGAAGCCCTGGATTCATTGATTGCTATGCGCCGGAACGAGGGGAACGGTTTATGCCAAGATATTCAGGGAAAATTAAATTATCTCGGGCAACTCCGTATATCCCTGCTCGAATGGGCGCCGCAGATTGTTCTCCACTATCAGGAACGCCTCACCAAAAGGGTTCAGGAATTAACCGGCGGGTTGGAACTTGACCCCAACCGGATAGCGAATGAAGTTGCGATTTTTGCAGATAAATCCGACATTACCGAGGAATTAGTCCGGATTGACAGCCATCTGCAGCAATTCTCGGGATTATTGAAACTCTCCGAACCGACCGGAAGGCGGTTAGATTTTTTGATCCAGGAATTAAACAGGGAGATCAATACGATCGGTTCCAAAGCGAGCGACCTCAAAGCAGCGCAGATTGTCATCGCCTTTAAAGCCGAATTGGAAAAAATACGGGAACAAATTCAAAACATCGAATAGGAGGTGAGATCAATGGCATTACCCAAACTTTCACTGGAAGAAAAGAAAAAAGCCCTGAAAAAAGCACAAGAGGTACGGAGCAAACGTGCAAAGATTCGGCAAAGTTTAAAGAACGGGAAAACCACTATCCGGGAAGTATTAGCAAATATTAACGATGATGTGGTTGCCAAGATGAGGGTGGTTTATCTGCTAGAATCGTTACCGCGGATCGGTAAAGTGAAAACCAAGAAGATCATGAATGATATCGGTATTGATGAGACCCGTCGCATCCAAGGCCTCGGTAATCGTCAAAAACAGGCGTTAATTGATCGACTTGGCTGCAATTAGTTTGCATCAATGGGAAGGGGGCCCTGGTTTTAATTATGGAGATTAAGCTTATCAATATCGGTTTTGGCAATATCGTTTCCGCCAATCGGATTATTGCTATTGTCAGCCCGGAATCATCGCCGATCAAACGTATCATCCAAGAGAGCAGAGATAAAGGAATGTTGATCGACGCCACGTATGGCAGACGTACCCGGGCGGTCATCATTACCGATAGCGACCATGTAATTCTCTCCGCTGTCCAACCTGAAACTGTAGCGCACCGGTTGAACTCCAAGGATTCAGTGCTGGATACCGAAGAGTGAGTCGCCAACCGGATTGGCCAAAAACCCATTTTTACCGGAATCGATCACAACTTTGATCTGAGTATCTCAATTGAATGTACGATTGCAGTGGGACCGATTTCGGCAGAAAAATGATTCCGGTTTCATTTTGGCCACAAAGGTTTCAAAATCGATTTGGGATCCGTAAAACCGGAATCATCACTTGATCAATCCAAAAATAACTGGTATGATACTTATACGAAAAAAGGGTCCCCCTTTATTTAGCTCTTGAAGATTAGGACCGGACATACCGATGATAAGGGTTTAGTTAAACATATCCCAGCTCACGGATAAAATATCCCGGTGTTGCATATGATATTAGTCGGTTTGTAAATACCCAGATTGCATATAATCAGATTTTACCACATATTTTAACCCTACGCCTTATTACGGCCTGGTTTGCAGCCTGATTTCCGCTAAAGGCAGTTGTTATCCGGATGTGGTTTTGTTAAACTTCATATGGGGCACACCCCAAAATTTGAAGGTTAGGGATTGGAATGATTATATGGCAGGGCAGGCATTGAATACAAGGGGGCACA
>DASVMB010000205.1:0-7043 GCA_036384575.1 Bacillota bacterium | reverse complement strand
TGGACAGCGATACCGAATTTGCCGTTTATCTGGCGGCGGTAGGTAAAACATAGTTTGAAAATAACAAAGGAACCGGTCTCTATGTTCTTGATAATATAGGAGGCTGTTCCAGCGATTCGATGGAACAAAGGAGGTGTCGTCAAGGAGAAGATGGCTGGTGGGATAGGAGTTTCGATTCCATAAAGACATTGAAAGGGGTATGAGAATATGAAAAAAGGGTTCCGGATTCTCTTGATAACTTTGATTCTCATCGCGATCGCCATTGCGCCGTCTTTGGGTGCAAAGAAAATGAAGATCGGGCTATCTTTGGCCACCCTGGCGGAAGAGCGTTGGAAAGTGGATCGCGACCTTTTTATCGCGGAAGCGAACCGGCTCGGGGCCGACGTAATCGTTGCAGCGGCAAATGCGGATGAAAATTTACAGAATAGTCAAGTTGAAAACCTGATTACCCAAGGGGTCGACGCCTTGGTGGTAGTGGCCCAGAACGGCGAGACCGCCAGCGCCTTGGTGAACTCGGCTCATAAATCCAAGATTCCGGTCATCGCGTACGACCGTATGATCAAAAATTGCGATCTGGATCTGTATGTCTCCTTTGACAGCGTCAAAGTGGGAGAGTTGATGGCGGATTATGTATGTAAGCTGCGGCCGGAAGGCAGTTATTTCGTGATCAACGGTTCTCCGACGGATAATAACGCCTATCTGGTTCGGCAGGGTTTCACCAATATTCTGAAAAAATATCCCAAAATCAAGGTGATCTTCGAACAATGGTGTGACAGCTGGTCGCCGGAGAAAGCTTTGAAGTTCGTAGAGAATGGTTTGACCCAATTTAGTAATAAGGTAGATGTTGTGCTCTGCGCCAATGACGGAACGGCCGGCGGGGCGATTCAGGCCCTGGCAGAGCAGAAGCTGGCCGGAAAAGTCCTGGTCACCGGTCAGGATGCGGAATTGGCCGCTTGCAAACGGGTAGTTGCCGGTACTCAGTCGGTGACGATTTATAAGCCCATCCGTAAAATTGCCGAGACAGCGGCGAAGGCAGCGGTGGAAATGGCCCAAAAGCATGAGGCAGCCGGAATTAACGCCGCCACTGATAATGGCCGGATCAAAGTACCTTCGATCATGCTGGAGCCAATCCAGGTGGATAAGGATAACATGCGTTCTGTGATCATCGCGGATAAATTCCATACCGAATCGGATATTTACGGCAAATAAGCCCGGATTTCGGAAGGAGGCAGTGATGCGACTGCCTCCTGATTTGCGAAGCTTCCGCTCGGGGGCGGGAGTTTTTATGGGGCGAAAGGGGTGCCTTCGATGAGTTCCCCCTATATTCTTGAAATGCATCAAATCAGCAAAACATTTCCCGGTGTCAAGGCCCTTGATGAAGTCGAACTAAAGGTGTTTCCCGGAGAGGTCCATGCCCTCGTCGGAGAGAACGGCGCCGGTAAATCGACTTTGATCAAGGTGCTCAGTGGTGTATACCCGGCGGGCACCTATGAGGGTAAAATCTTCATCTCCGGGAAACTGTGCAGATTTCATAACATCCAGGAAGCCGAAGCCGCCGGAATTGCCGTCATCCATCAGGAATTGACCTTGATAAGGGAATTGACGGTGGGTGAAAATATTTTTCTAGGAAATGAGCCGTTAAAAAGGGGCATGATTGATTGGGACCGGCTCTATTTTGAGAGCCGAAAGCTTTTGTCAAGAGTACGGCTGGATCTCGGCGCCTGGCGAAAGATAAAGGAATTGGGATTGGGACAGCAACAATTGGTGGAGATTGCCAAGGCCCTCAGCAAACAAGCGCGGATTTTGATCCTCGACGAACCGACGGCGGCGTTGACCGAGGGCGAGACGCATAATCTTATGGTGATTTTAAAGGAGTTGCGCGCCGAGGGCGTTACTTGTATCTATATCTCGCACCGTTTAGGCGAGGTTTTTGAAATCGCGGATCGGGTAACCGTCTTGCGTGATGGTTGTACTGTCGGCAGCGCGCCCGTGGGAGAATTAAACGAATCAAAGATCATTGCAATGATGGTCGGACGGGAATTAACCGATCTTTACCCCCGCGAACACCATCAACCGGGTTCGATCCTGCTTGAGGTTGAGGATCTCACAGTTGTCGATCCCACCCGGCCGGATCACCGGATCCTAAACCGGATCTCCTTTCAGGTCCGGGCGGGAGAGATATTGGGAATTGCAGGCCTTATGGGATCGGGGCGGACCGAATTGGTAATGAGCCTTTTTGGAGCTTATCCGGGGAAAGTCAATGGAACAGTCCGGCTGAACGGGAAGCCGATCCGGATTCGCTCTCCTTTTCATGGAATTCAAAATGGACTGGGCTTGGTCACCGAAGATCGGAAACGATACGGACTGGTGTTGAAGATGAATGTCATGGAGAATCTGACCATGGCCGGTTTGCGCCAGGTCTCGGGAGTCTTCATCAACCCCAATGAAGAATTGAAGGCCGCAAACGGTTTCGTCGGGGAATTACGGATTAAGACTCCGTCCCTTGAGACTCAAGTCAATCATTTAAGCGGCGGTAATCAGCAAAAAGTTGTAGTGGGGAAATGGCTCCTCACCAAACCTAAAATACTTTTTCTGGATGAACCGACGCGCGGGATTGATGTCGGAGCCAAAGTGGAGCTTTACCGGATCATGAACGATCTGGTTCGCCAAGGCGTGGGCGTGGTGATGATCTCCTCGGAGCTGCCCGAGATTTTGGGAATGAGCGATCGGATTCTCGTCATGTGCCAGGGACGGATCGCGGGTGAACTCTCCGGGACCACAGCTACCCAGGAACAGGTTATGTACTTTGCCACAGGAGGAAGATAAGATGGAAACTCAAACAATCAATCCGTTGCCGGCCCCGGGATTCCGTAACCGGTTGCAATTGGGAGCCAAATCCTATGTAATGGTCTTTGCACTGCTCATTATCTGGTTACTCTTTTTCCTCCTGACCCAGGGAACTTTTTTGTCCCCCCGTAATCTTTCCAATCTGGCCCGTCAGATGTCGATTACCGGGATTTTAGCGCTCGGAATGGTCTTGATCATCGTGGCGGGGCATATCGACCTTTCGGCTGGAGCGGTGGTAGCCCTGACCGGAGCGGCCTCCGCCATTTTACAGGTGAGGTTCGGTTGGGGGTTAACGGAAGCGGTGGGGATAGCGTTGTTAATCGGTCTGGCAATCGGGTTTTGGCAGGGTTTCTGGGTCTGTTATTTGAGAGTTCCGGCGTTCATCGTCACCTTGGGGGGGATGATGATCTTTCGCGGCGTTGTTCTGGGTGTCACGGAAGGGCGGACCATATCGCCGTTGCCCAATGGGTTTGTAGCGATCGGCCAATCGTTTCTACCGGTTGAGATCGGTTGGGTCCTGGCAGTCATAGGAATGGTTTATTATGTTTATGCCCGGGTGAAACGCCGTATAGATCGACGCCGCTATGGCTTTGAGGTTTTGCCGCTAATCCTGGAGGTACTGGTGATCTTGGGGGTCATGGGATTGATTGGCTTGAGTGTTTGGGTGATGAATGATTACGAGGGAGTTCCCTTTCCGGTTTTACTCCTTTTAGGTCTGGCCCTTTGCTTTGTGGTCATCAGCCGGAAGACCCGTTTCGGCCGTTATCTCTATGCTATCGGCGGGAATAATGAGGCTGCCAGGCTATCCGGGATCAATATCCGCCTGACTACCATGTTCGCCTTTGTTTTGATGGGTATACTCTGTGCCATCGGAGGCATCGTGTTGACAGCCCGTCTTAACGGAGCTACCACATCGGCGGGGACATCTTTCGAGATGGATGCCATTGCTTCTTGTGTGATTGGGGGAACCAGCCTGATGGGCGGGGAAGGGAGTGTGGTCGGTGCGATCATCGGTGCCCTGGTCATGGCCAGCCTCGATAATGGGATGGTTTTGCTCAACACGCCCACATATTGGCAGTACATTGTGAAGGGATTTATCTTGATGGCTGCCGTACTCGTTGATTTTCAAATGAAGCGTCGCGGCAACTGATGAAGATGACCGCATCAAGTCAGAAGGTTAGACTTTTTAGACTGGGACTGGAGTTCCAGTCTTTTTATGATCTAAAAGCGATCCTTGAAGCATAAAATTAATGTTTTCATACCGCTTTTAAGAATTGTCAGAATCGAAAATATGAGTTATGATCAATCGCGGGTGATGTCCATTGAAGTCGCGTCGAACTCCCCATCTATTCCTTTGGTTTCGGTGCGTATGCCAAGGTTACCGGCATATGGTGGATTCTTTGCGTTGGCGTCTTTTGGGTCTGGTGGACTATAAAACCGTGGAGATCTACGCCGACTTCAAAGACAACTTGATCGTGATTCCCAGCGGAGCCACGGTTGATTCCGTTCAGGAACTACACCACCCGTATAATGACGCTCAACTCGTGGCGCTCCTCACTATGGCTTTGGCCAAATCCACTTATCATGAGGGATGGGATCAGCGGCTCGAAAATATCCTCGAACAGTACCTGGGAGTCGCCGAACCTGCAGAGGCTATTCGCGGCCGGAGACTGGTCTTTTTCAGTTGGAGCCGGCGGGGCGGATATAGCGTAACTCCTACCAAGGCTTTAGGCGGTCTAAATGTTTATGAACTTCCCGGAATTTCCTTGGGTAAAAGAATTTCCGGACATATGCTGGTTCATGCCGTGAAACAAGCCCTTAAAACCGCTACACCGCCCCGAATTCACGAATGAGTCGCGCGCATACGCGCGCCCTCACAATTATTTGGGGTTCAAATTGTTTTAGACTCAAAATAGTGCCGGACGGGTGAAACCATGGCCATACCTGACAAATTCGTTCATCTCCACGTACATACCCAATACTCCTTACTGGATGGGGCCGCCGCGATTGACACCCTGCTTGCACAGGCTGTGAATTTCGGAATGCCGGCGTTAGCCATCACCGATCACGGGGTGATGTACGGCTGCCTTAAATTTTACCAGCAAGCCCGGAAACTCGGGGTCAAACCCATTCTTGGCAGCGAAGTCTATGTTGCTCCGCGCGGCCTCAGGGATAAGACACCTAAGCTTGATGAGAACCCGTTTCATCTGGTGCTTTTGGCCGAAGATCCGACCGGATATAAGAATCTCATGAAGCTGGTATCCATCGCCAGCATTGAAGGCTTCTATTATAAACCGCGCATCGATCTGGACACGCTCCGTCTATACCATCAGGGACTCATCGGATTAAGCGCCTGCATGTCCGGGGAGATTCCCCGGTTGATTATGGCCGGTTCTTTCGCGGCGGCCAAGGAACGGATCCGGCTTTATCAGGATATCCTGGGCAAAGAGAACTTTTTTTTGGAGTTGCAATATCAGACCCTCGACGGCCAAAGGAATCTGAACCGGTATTTGGCCCAGTTGGCCTCGGAATGCGGTGCCCCCCTTGTCGCGACCAATGATGTGCATTACCTCAACCGGGAAGACGCACAGGTTCACGACGTTCTCTTATGCATTCAGACCGGAAAAACAGTGAGTGATCCAAACCGGATGAAGTTTGCCACTCCCGAGTTTTATCTGAAATCCGCCGCGGAAATGGGGGAAATCTTCGCGGATTATCCGGAGGCACTCGCCAACACTCTCCGGATCGCGGAACGCTGTCAGGTGGAGCTGGAGTTGGGCAAGTTTCATATGCCCCAGTATCAATTGCCTGAGGTGAAGACCCCCGACGGGTATCTTGAGGAGCTTTGCAGGCAGGGGATCGAAGATAGGGGTTTGGCTTGGGATGATGCCTACGAATCCCGGCTCCGGTATGAACTGGGAATCATAGGGCAAATGGGATTTTCCGGTTACTTTCTAATCGTCCGGGATTTCGTCCATTTCGCCCGGGAGAACCGGATCATGGTCGGACCGGGCCGGGGCTCGGCAGCCGGGAGTCTGGTCGCATTCTTGCTGGGGATCACCAGTCTCGACCCCCTGGAACATGGTTTACTCTTTGAACGCTTCTTGAATCCGGAACGGATCTCGATGCCGGATATTGATATCGATTTCTGTTTTGAACGCCGCGGCGAGGTCATCGCTTACGTCCGGCGACGCTACGGCGCGGACAGGGTGGCGCAGATCATCACCTTCGGAACCATGGCGGCAAAAGCAGCGGTCCGGGATGTGGGACGGGCTCTCGGCATCGCTTACGGTGAAGTGGACCGGGTTGCAAAGCTCATTCCGGGCGCTCTTGGTATTACAATTGCCGACGCCCTGCAGGAATCGGCCGGTCTCCGTGAGTTGGCGGCGGAGAATCCTAGAATCTCGCAATTGATTGGGATCGCCTCTAAGGTGGAGGGGTTTCCCCGTCATGCCTCGACTCACGCCGCAGGTGTCGTGATCTCCGGTGAACCGCTCACCGATTATCTACCGCTGGGCCTCTCTAACGAAGATGAGATCATCACGCAGTTCCCGATGGAGGATATCGAGGCATTAGGTCTGCTTAAAATGGACTTTCTGGGGCTACGTACCTTGACCGTGCTACGTGATACCGTGGCTTTGATCGAAGAAAACCGGGGAATCCGGGTGGATATTGAGGGAATACCGCTGGATGATCCCCTGACTTACCGTAAATTACAGGAGGGAGATGCTTTAGGCCTGTTCCAGCTTGAGAGCAGCGGGATCCGGAGATTACTTGTCCGGTTAAAGCCGGAGAGGCTTGATGATCTGACCGCCCTTGTGGCGCTCTATCGTCCGGGGCCGCTTGGTAGCGGAATGGTGGACGACTTCATCAAAGCCCGTCATGGCCAAAAAACCATTACCTACCTGCACCCAACGCTTGAGCCGATTTTAAGCGAGACATATGGTGTCATTCTATACCAGGAACAAGTCATGCGGATCGCAAGTACCTTAGGCGGTTTCTCTCTTGGAGAGGCGGATCTGGTCCGCCGGGCCATGGGCAAGAAAAAGCCTGAGGTGCTGGCCTCGCTTAAGGAAAAATTTTTAAAAGGCGCGGATCGGAACGGCATCGCATCGGATACCGCCGCGGCTATCTTTGAATTGATGGAGTATTTTGCGGGTTACGGTTTCAACAAATCCCATTCGGCAGCATATGCG
>DASVMB010000204.1:0-2972 GCA_036384575.1 Bacillota bacterium | reverse complement strand
CAGTTTTTGGCCCGGATGGGTGCAGGAGTCAATCCGGAACAGATGCATTCCGAGCGGGTCGACGGTTATAATCCATTGGCGGTGATCGATGTCATCCGGCGCAAGAAAAAACTGCTGGAGGAGAAACAGGGCCCGGTCTTGCTCGATACATTGACCTACCGGTTTACCGGCCATTCCCCGTCCGATTCTTCCAGTTACCGCACAAAAGAAGAGATTGAAGCCTGGATGCGGCAGGACTCGTTGATTACGTATAAGGAGGAATTGGTGAAAGCCAAGGTTGCCACTGAAGACGACTTCACCGCCATCTGGGAGAATACCCGTCAAATGATCACTCAAATTCTTCGATTAGCCGTTGACGACAGCATTTCACCCCGGATGGATCTGGCGCGGTATCCCAATACCATCGGGGACTTAATCTTTTCCAATCAACGAATTGAAAAAATGGCGGACCGGCCTTGCGAAACGCTGATACCCAAAGCCGAAAACCCTCGTTTAGAGCAGATTCAAAAGAAGGTCCGGGTGGGTGTCGAAGACGGCAAACCCGTTGCCAAAAATCGAGTTTATCAGTTACGCGACGGTATCTTTGAAGCAATTCTGGATAAGTTCTATACCGATCCCACCTTAATCGCTTACGGCGAAGATAACCGGGATTGGGGCGGCGCATTTGCGGTTTACCGCGGCCTGACCGAGGCCCTTCCCTATCACCGCTTTTTCAATGCGCCGATTTCGGAAGCGGCCATCGCCGGTTCCGCCGTGGGTTATGCCCTATCCGGCGGCCGGGTAATCGCCGAGTTAATGTATTGCGATTTTCTGGGCCGCGCCGGTGATGAAATATTCAATCAACTCTCGAAATGGCAGTCGATGAGCGCCGGCATGTTGAAGATGCCGGTTGTGATAAGGGTTTCCGTCGGTTCAAAATATGGCGCCCAGCATTCCCAGGATTGGACTTCGCTGGTGACGCACATTCCCGGGCTCAAAGTCGTCTTTCCGGCAACGCCCTACGATGCCAAAGGGCTAATGAATAGCGCCCTCATGGGAACAGATCCGGTGATTTTCTTTGAAAGCCAACGTATATACGACATCGGTGAAATGTTTCATCTGGAAGGCGTTCCCGAGGGTTATTATGAAATACCCATCGGCGAACCCGATATTAAGAAGCCCGGCAAGGATATCACCATTCTTTCGGTGGGCGCCACCCTCTACCGGGTAATGGATGCCGCCAGGATACTGGAGGAAAAATACGGCCTGTCGGCGGAGATCATTGACGCCCGTTCACTGGTTCCTTTCAACTATGAAACAGTCATTGCCTCCGTAAAGAAGACCGGCAGAATTCTTTTGGCGAGCGATGCCTGTGAACGCGGTTCCCATTTGAATGACTTCGCCCGCAACATCAGCGATCTGGCCTTTGATTACCTGGATGCCCCGCCGGTGGTGGTGGGCGCCCGCAATTGGATCACCCCCGCCCATGAGTTGGAGCATTTCTTCTTCCCGCAACCGGAGTGGATTGTGGATGCGATCCACGAAAAGATACTGCCGCTTGACGGACACCTGCCCCGGACCAACTTTACCGGCGTGGAGCAGTTGCGTTTACACCGGTTGGGTGTATGACAAATTGGAAAAATACCGTTAGAGTGATTGACATTCCTTTTTTCACGGTTTAAAGTATTACTGACAAATATAAGTATCCCATCATAATGGTAATACTGGTTATGATCGGATACTTATATTTATATGGTAAAATGCAGCAAAGGGCGGAGAGTGATCCGGTGAGTAACGAACGAATACAGCAGATCTTGCAGCTCCTTGAACATAAAGGTGAAATCCAGCTCCAACAATTGAAAACCGTCTTCCCGGATGTATCCATGATGACGTTACGCCGGGATTTGACCAGTCTTGAGCAACAGGGCCGCTTAATCCGTACCCATGGCGGGGCTGTAAGCATCAAAAAGATCGCCAGTCAAGGGGTAAGAGGGGAAGAAGACGCCTATTCCCGGCGGGCTTCGGAGAACACCGCAGCCAAGGTAAAAATCGCGGAAAAAGCCGTCACCCTGGTTGAAAAAGGCCGTTCCATCTATTTCGATGCCGGTTCCACCGTGATGTGCCTGGCCGAGATCCTGCCGGACGAGAACTTTTCCATCCTGACCAGCGGTTTGAACATTGCGCTGGAGCTGGTAAAAAAGTCGCAAATCTCGGTGGTCTCCATCGGCGGCCTGGTAAACCGGAATACGTTGTCGGCCTCCGGCCCCAACTCCCTCTCCATGCTGGATACCATCAATATTGATTTGGCCTTCATGTCCGCCTCGGGGTTCTCCCTCGACAGCGGTTTTACAGTCTCCAATGTCTATGAATGTGAATTGAAACGCAAGATTGTCCATCGGGCCAAGAACGTGATTATGCTGATGGATACCAGCAAAATCAATAAGAATCAGCCCTTTACCTTTGCCGGCCTGGCTGATATCGATCACTGGATCTGTGAAAATCAATTACCGGCCGAATATGTACAGGCGGCGATTGAACATCAGGTTGAGGTTCTTTAGGTGAAGGCGCCAAACCAAAATTAACGCGTTGAATCAGAGACGCACGATCATCTCACCACCGTTCCCATTGCATCCCAAAAGAATATATGCCCCTTGGTACGATTGTCAGAAACCGATTCTACCCAATTCGCATCCGCATAGCATTATAGTGAAGTGAGCATCTAAAGGGGGCATCATATTTGGGATACCACGTTCAAGTTGAACCGGGAGTAAAGATATATGTGGAAGACCTTAATCCGGAGGGCCGGAAAACCATCTTGTTTCTTCACGGTTGGCCCGGAGACCACAGGTTGTTTGAATACCAGTTTGATCAGCTTCCCAAGATGGGATATCGCTGCATTGGCGTGGACACCAGAGGATTCGGCAGTTCCGATAAGCCTTGGAAAGGCTACGACTATGACCGGTTAACGGATGACATCCGCTGCGTGATCGAAG
>DASVMB010000203.1:0-2354 GCA_036384575.1 Bacillota bacterium | reverse complement strand
TCTTTAGACTACGAGTATCTGGGACATCGCCAGTCGGAACTGGTCAAACTGGATATTCTCTTGAACGAGAAGGTGGTCGACGCCCTTTCCGCTATCGTTCATCGTGACAAAGCCTATTCGCGGGGCAGGCAACTGGCGGAGAAATTGAAGGATATCATCCCTCGCCAGCTATTTGAAGTCCCGATTCAGGCTGCTATCGGCACCAAGGTGATTGCCAGAGAAACCGTAAAGGCTTTGCGGAAAGATGTATTGGCCAAGTGTTACGGGGGCGACATCAGTAGAAAACGGAAATTGTTAGAGAAGCAAAAGGAAGGAAAGAAAAGGATGAAACAGTTGGGTTCCGTCGAGGTACCCCAGGAGGCATTTTTGGCGGTACTGAAGATCGACGATGAGACCTGAACCTAACCCTTGCCCTTTCCTGCGAAGCTGGTTCAGATTGTTTTTTCAAAGGGAAGGGTAACCCTAGCCTCCGTGAGGACGACCGCCGCAACCACAAATTAATCTACGATGAGCGGCGGAATCATCTGACCTTTGCCGGGTTTCGGCAAGGCCCGCTTACCCAAAAAGGGTTGGAGTTCTTTCAAACTTGCGATTTGATCCGTAAATTGACTCATTTCCAAAATTCCGTACGCATCGGGGAACTTTTTGGTTAGTGTCTTGAATAGTTTTTCCCACCACTCGAGGTGTGTGGTGATCGGCTGATGATTATCTATGGTGCGGTCATTTTCGTGAAGATGAAAATGACGGATCCGATCCATTTTTAATAAGCCTTCCGGTGGGATTCCGGCCTGCAGGGCATGGCCGATGTCGATCGTCAGGCCGAACTCAGGCTCAGGGAAGAGCCAGAGCAGTTCTTGAAACCTGGAACCGTCGGTGGTTTTCGAATGAAATTCCGGTACAAGCGGCATATTCTCCATTAGTAGGGTAATGCCCAGCTTTTTGGCAACTTTTAATAATAAGGCGATACTGCCCTCTTCCAATAAAGAGTTCTCATGGTATTTTTCCGGAGCGCCCGGCTCCAGCGTGCAAGGATGGAATGTTACCAGTTGAATTTCCAGATCCGACGCGGCTTGCATGGCGTTGATCATGATATTGATGGCCAGTTGGCGTTCTTCAAGATTGATCGCACCTAACCGCAGATTGATAAACGGGGCATGCATGGTCAGTTGAAACCCGTAACGCTCCCGGTAGATCCGGAGTACTTTTTTTTCATTAACGGTAAGCGCGTAATTCGCCGAAAAATAGCTGGGATCGGCCTGAAGCTCGATGACTTTGAACTGCAGCGCCGCCTCACGCAAGTATTCGGTGAGCGGACTGTTCACTATTAATCTAGAACCCAGACAGAAAGCCATTTACCGGACCCCCATCGCCTTGGGATATTTCCACGGGCACTTCGTGTTCGCTTGAGTTGAGGAATTTTAACCCAATGATTCCAAATACCCTTCTATCCATTACAATAACTTAATTAGGCATTATCGTCAACTGGCAACCGCGTTAAAAGGTCATGAATGCAACTTGATTATCCTAAACTTTCGACCGGAGTGCCGGTTTCCAAATGAATGGGCCTTTGGAGGAGGTGACCGTGAATAGTCGGTGAGAAGCTTGGTTTATATTTGCATTTTCCGTTCTGCAAACAGAAATGCCTTTATTGTGACTTCAATTCATACAGCGGATACGATGAATTGATCCCCGCGTACTTAAAGGCACTCCGCATGGAGTTGGCCGGGTATATGCCCTTCGCCCAGCCTTTGGGTTCCCTTTATTTTGGCGGCGGAACCCCCAGCTATCTTCCGACCGGGCTTTTAGCCGGGTTGCTCAGTTCAATTCTTCAGGTTAATGGAGATGCGCCACGCGAGATAACGTTAGAGGCAAATCCCGGCACTCTCACACAAACCTCCTTATCCGGATTGCGGGAGGCCGGATTCAATCGTTTGAGCCTCGGACTTCAGGCTACTCAAGATGAATTACTGGCAACCATCGGCCGTATTCATACCTGGCGGGACTTTTGCATCAGTTACGAACTGGCCCGTCAGGCCGGATTTGATAACATCGGAGTGGATCTGATCTTCGGATTGCCCGGGCAGACTGCTGAGGCATGGCGCGATACCTTAAAAATGCTGGTGGAATTGGCCCCGGAACATATCTCTACTTACGCGCTGCAAGTAGAACCCGGAACCCCCCTTGAGACAATGGTGGGGAGCGGCCGGCTCCGTTTACCGGAAGAAGAAGCGACCGTGGCCATGTTCCAAACGGTAATGACTTACCTTCCGGAGCATGGCTACAATCATTACGAGATCTCCAATTATGCCCGGCCGGGATTTGAATCGCTACACAATCTTCATTATTGGTTGAGC
>DASVMB010000202.1:0-8458 GCA_036384575.1 Bacillota bacterium | reverse complement strand
CCCCGATGGAAAGGGGATGAATCTCCATTGATGGTTGATGTGCCGCAATGGTTTCACATACCTCGAGCATATGGGCACCTAAAATCTTTTGGTCACCCGGGGCCAGATGGTAGGTATAGTCTTCCATAAACGAGGTTCCGCCTGCCATTCCGTAACCCATAACCTTCATCGCCCGGACCAGGGCTGCGGTCTTCCAGTCACCCTCGGCCCCGAAACCATATCCCGCCGCCATCAATCGTTGTACCGCCAGACCCGGTAATTGCGCCAAACCGTGTAAATCCTCAAACGTGGTGGTAAAACCCTTGAATCCGCCCGCCTCCAAAAAATGCTTAAGCCCCAACTCGATCCGGGCGGCCTCCACCAGTGACTCCCGCTTGGCTCCGCCTTTGGCCAATTCCTTTTGGAGCTGATATTCCGATTCATACTCCTCCAGAAGTTGCTGTAATTCCGGTTCCGCCACCCCTTTCACATGCTCCAACAGATCACCGACTCCGTATCCGTTGACCGAGTAACCCAACCGGATCTCCGCCTCAACTTTATCTCCCTCGGTAACCGCCACTTCCCGCATGTTATCGCCGAACCGGGCGAACTTTGCACCCTGTAGATCGTTCCAGGCCAGTGCCGTCCGGATCCATGAGGCCAAACGTTCGACAACCTCCGGGTCCTTCCAAAACCCCACAATGACCTTGCGGGCTTTGCTCAACCGGGTGTTGATGAAACCGAACTCCCGGTCGCCGTGAGCCGATTGGTTTAAATTCATAAAGTCCATGTCAATCTCGGACCAGGGAATATCCCGGTTAAACTGGGTATGGAGGTGGGCCAGGGGTTTATGTAAAATATTTAGTCCGGCAATCCACATCCTGGCGGGTGAAAAGGTATGCATCCAAGCGATAATGCCGATGCAGTTCTCCGAGTTGTTCGCATCCAGACATAACTGGCGGATTGCCTCCGGGGTAGTCAAAACCGCCTTAAAGCGGAGCGGAACGACAACTTCTTCATGCTCCGCCAATGACTGGGCAATCAGCTGTGAATGCTCGGCTACCTGCCGGAGTGGCTCCTCTCCATAGAGGTGCTGGCTCCCGGTGACAAACCAAACCTCCTTCCCTTGAAGCCCGATGGTTGAATTCATTCTTGATTTCAAGTTTCCCATCACTCTCATGATCCCCTTTCGTTTCTGATGATTGGCCCAAAGTCCCGATCATGTCAAGACCATTTTTCAACTTGTCCGTACAACTTTCATATGTATAATAATATCATATAACCAAATCCAAAGGAAGTAATAACCGAAAGTTGGGTTTGCAGATTCGCTATACTATGGTATAGTAATTTTGAATGTTGTTACCGACTTGACACGAACATCTGTTTGGTATATTTTTAGATATGGAAAAAGAAATAAATTTCATTCTATAAAAGGCAGGTTTTGGCGATGGATACACGCCGCAAAGCGGAAGATTACGGCAACGACAGCATTTCATCCCTTAAGGGCGCGGCTCGGGTCCGGTTACGGCCTGGCGTTATCTTTGGCTCGGATGGCCTGGAAGGTTGTGAACACTCGGTCTTCGAGATTCTCGCCAATTCCATCGACGAAGCCCGTGAAGGCTTCGGAAATATCATTGAAATCATCCGACACCAGGATGGTTCGATCACGGTCAAGGATGAGGCCCGCGGGGTTCCGGTGGATTATAATCCAATCGAAAAACGGTTCAACTGGGAGTTGGTCTATTGTGAGCTCTATGCCGGAGGTAAATATAAGAACAACAGCGGCGAGAACTACGAGTTTTCTCTGGGCCTAAACGGCTTGGGCTGCTGCGCCACCCAATACAGTGCGGAATTTATGGATGTAACAGTCTACCGTGACGGTTACCGATATACGCTTCATTTCGAGAAAGGCGAGAATAGCGGAGGTCTTCATAAAGAGAAGTATCGCTATGATCATACCGGTACCATCACTCACTGGCGGCCCGATCGTCAGGTCTTTACGGATACCGCGATTCCGCTGGAATACTTTCAGACCACCCTTAAAAAACAGGCGGTGGTGAACGCCGGCTTGACCTTCAGGCTACTGGACGAGGTTTCCGGTGAAAGCTTTGAGTATTGCTACCAAAACGGAATCGTTGATTATCTCAAGGAAATCAGTGGCGATCAGAACATTTCCGAGGTTCAATACTTTGAAACCTCCACCAAAGGCAGGGATCGGGAGGACAAGCCCGAATACAAAGTCAAGATGCAAGTGGCGTTCTGCTTTAATAATCAGGTTAACCTTCTTGAATACTACCATAACTCAAGCTTTCTCGAGTACGGCGGCGCACCGGATCGGGCGGTAAAGAATGCTTTCGTCTATGAGATCGACCGGACTCTGAGAGCCCGGAATAAATATACCAAAGATGAGGCCAAGATTACTTTCGCTGATATACAGGATAGCCTAATCCTGGTGACCAACTCCTTTTCTACCGAGACCAGTTACGAAAATCAGACCAAAAAGTCAATCACCAACAAATTCATCCAGGAGGCCATGACGGATTTTTTAAAGGCGCAACTGGAGATCTACTTTATCGAGAACATGGCCGAAAGCGAACGCCTCCTCGACCAGGTGTTGGTCAATAAACGTAGCCGTGAGACTGCGGAGCGAACCCGGATCAATATCAAAAAGAAACTCAGCGGCAACGCCGATCTGACCAACCGGGTGAAAAAATTCGTCGACTGCCGGACCAAAGACCTTAATCTGCGAGAGATTTATATTGTCGAAGGCGATAGCGCGCTCGGCTCATGTAAACTGGGACGCGATGCCGAGTTTCAGGCGATCATGCCGGTGCGCGGCAAGATCCTGAATTGCCTGAAAGCGGAATATGACAGTATCTTTAAGAATGAGATCATCGTCGATCTATTAAAGGTCCTGGGATGCGGCGTTGAGATCAAATCCAAACACAACAAAGACCTTAATACCTTTGATCTGAATAATCTGAGGTGGAACAAGATCATCATCTGCACCGACGCCGATGTGGACGGGTTCCAGATCCGCACCCTGATCCTGGCGATGCTGTACCGGTTGGTTCCCACATTGATTCAGGCCGGCAAAGTTTATATCGCCGAATCCCCGTTGTTTGAGATTAGCACGAAAGGGAATACCTACTTTGCATACAGCGAAAAGGAGAAGCAAGAGATCTTAGCCAGGGTCAAGGGGAAATATTCGATCCAGCGTTCCAAGGGACTGGGTGAGAACGAGCCGGAGATGATGTGGCAGACGACCATGAACCCCGAAACCCGGCGGTTAATCAAGGTTGTTCCAGAGGATCTGGAACGGACCGAACAATTATTCGACTTATTGCTTGGCGATAATCTCCAGGGGCGGAAAGAATACATCGAGACGAACGGGTACCGATTCCTGGATATGATCGACGTCAGCTAAACGCAGTAGCCGCACGGAAATCGCGCAAAGCTTGAAAATCCCGGAATGACAAACCGCCGTTAATAGGAGGCAGTAATATGGCCGTTTCGAAATACACCGAGCAAAAAATCGGCGATACCCTGGAACAAAACTATATGCCCTATGCCATGAGCGTCATCATCTCACGGGCAATCCCGGAGATTGACGGATTCAAGCCGTCTCATCGTAAACTGCTTTATACCATGTACAAGATGGGACTCTTGAACGGTGGCCGTACCAAATCCGCCAATGTGGTAGGCCAGACGATGAAATTAAATCCCCATGGCGACATGGCCATATATGAAACCATGGTCCGGCTGACCCGAGGTTACGATGCGCTATTGCATCCATTCATCGATTCCAAGGGCAACTTCGGTAAGCAATACTCCCGGGATATGCGCTTCGCCGCCCCCCGCTACACCGAGGCCAAACTGGACAAGATCTGCGAAGAACTCTTCAGGGAATTGGACCGGGACGCGGTAGACCTGATCGATAATTACGACGGCACCTTGAAGGAACCCACCCTGCTCCCTACCACCTTCCCGAATATTCTGGTCAATGCCAACCAGGGGATCGCAGTCGGGATGGCCAGCAACTTTTGCAGTTTTAACCTGGCCGAAGTCTGTGAAACAACCATTCAGTATCTCCAGGACGAGAATATCAAGCTCACTTCGTACTTGAAAGCCCCGGATCTCTCTTCCGGGGGACAACTAATCTATAATGAAGCCGATCTCACCGAAATTTACGAAACCGGACGCGGTAGTTTCAAACTCCGGGCCCGTTACCGTTATGATCAAGCCAATAATTGCTTGGAGATCTATGAAATTCCCTATACCACGTCTTCCGAGGCCATCATTGATGCCCTGGTGGAGCTGGTTAAAAACGGCAAGATCAAGGAGATCACCGATATTCGGGATGAAACCGACCTAAATGGCCTGAAGATCACCCTGGACCTCCGCAAAAACAGTGATCCCGACGGCTTGATGAATAAGCTTTACCGGCTCACGCCGCTGGAAGATAGCTTCAACTGCAACTTTAATCTGCTAATCAACAGCCGTCCGAAGGTACTGGGGATCCGCGCCATCCTCGGGGAATGGGTGAATTTCCGAATTGAATGCTTGAAGCGGGAGACACGCTTCGATCTGGATCAAAAATCGAAACAATTGCACTTACTCCAAGGACTTCAGCAGATTCTACTGGATATCGACAAAGCGATCCGCATTATCCGCCAGACCGATCAGGAAAGCCAGGTCATACCCAATTTAATGCAGGGATTTGCCATTGATCAGGTTCAGGCCGAGTTCATCGCGGAGATCAAACTGCGCAACCTCAACAAGGAATATATCATGAACCGGATCGGCGAGATCACCCGGCTTCAAAAAGAGATTGCCTCTTTAAAAGAACTGCTGAACAGTGAGTCCCGGCAGAAACAGTTGATCATCAGTCAGTTACGGGAAGTTTCCAAGAAATACGGGAAACCGCGGCGGACCGAATTGATCAATGAGGCCCGGATCGAACCCATCACCACCGAGCACTTAATCGAGGATTACAATCTGAAAATCTTCCTGACGGAGCAAAATTATCTGAAAAAGGTTCCCTTGACATCGCTCCGGGCCAACCCGGAACAGAAACTCAAGGAAGACGACAGGATTGTCGCCGAGATTGAGACGCATAACAAGGCGGATCTTTTACTCTTCTCCAACCGCCAAACCGTTTACAAAATGAAAATATACGAGATCAACGACTGCAAGGCAAGCAGTTTGGGGGAGTTCCTCACCAACCTGCTAGCTCTGGAACCGGAGGAGAAGATCCTCTATATCGTGGCGACCGATAATTATTCGGGCAAGCTTCTCTTTGCCTTCGAAAACGGCAAGATCGCCAAGATCGATCTGGAGAGTTACGCTACCAAGACCAACCGACGCAAACTGGCAAATGCCTATTCCGATCTGGCGCCGCTCGTCTCATTCTACTATCTGCAAGAAGATATCGATCTGGTCGCCTTCAGTAGCATCAAGAAGGTTTTGATCTTCAACACCGCCCAGTTGAGTGCCAAAACAACCCGCGATTCCCAGGGTGTCCAAGTGCTGACCGCTAAGAAAGACAGCCGGATGATAGCCTTGAAACCCTTGAGTGAGGTACATTTAACCGATCCCGATTATTACCGGACCAAGAACATCCCGGCCATCGGTTGTTATCTGAAGGACGAGGACAATCCGGAACGACAAGTCGGTTTGCAACTGGAGATCAAACAGTAAAAACCAGCCGGAATCCCGGGTCAAAAGGCCGGGGGTTTTAGCTATGAAGTATAGCCAACAATACCCGGGAGTCATGCTGGTCCCCTGAAAACGGTGAACCGGTTTCTTAAGAGTTGTAATACAACTCTACTTTAATGGGCTAGGGTAATTGGACCTAATCTCAGCCTATCTACCCTTTCCCTTAAAGGGAACCCGCCGGAATCCAAGGTCCAAAGGCTATAGACCCAAACTACAGAACATATCCACAAGACCCGAAAGTCCTCATGCCTTATGCCTTATGCCTCATGCCTCATGCCTGTTCCCTCTTGCCTAGTTTACCACACTCCTGAAAAAGAGGTTGAAGCATTCCTCGCCTTCTTGATTTTGGGTGATCCGTAATCCCCAATCGAGTGGTGACATTTTATCATACATCATTTTCGTCTCCAGGTGCAATTCCAATCCCCAGGCCGCTTGACGATCTCCGCTTGATGCCACTGCCTGATCGACAAAGGCTGTTGCAAAAAGATCTTCGAAATAAATATTGGGATTCCAAAAACCATTACGGATCTTGAGTACTGGCTGGGAATACTCGAGGCTGTATACTTGCCCATCTTTGTCCGGTAATGCCTCGCTATAACCGCGAATCATCGGTAGTACGGTATGGGGGTTTGCCGGATCGATGATACGGCTCGCATCAAGAGTCAGTTGACTTTCAGTAAATGTTCGTTTAATTTCGAGGTCCGTGTACCAACCGTTTCGGACATCACCTTTTTGGGTTTTCCCCAGGGGAGTATCGATTTTAAACTGCATCGAAGTCCTGGGCCACTCCCATCCCGCCTTCACGAACGGATCCCAAGTCAGACCGGGAAAATCTGCTTGATACTCCATGGAAGTCCCGATGGACAAATCGGTTAACCCGTCGGATAGACGAGTAACAAGCGGGTAGGCCATACCCAAGGCCAAAAAGTTTTTATCGACATTGGAGTATTTTAGCGAGATTTGCCATGGCGCGAAATAATTCACCGTCATATTTAAATTCGAATTCACCTTCTTCCGCTGGGCATCATAGGACAACTCCAGCATATAAAATGGAAAATCCATAACGGCATCGCCGCCCGTCAGGGAGACACCGTACTCGCTGCGGTTCTCATCCACATTCACGATGGGCATCCAGGATAACGGCGCCAAGGTCTTTAGATTGTCCCAATATCCGCCGCGAGTGACAGCGGTTTGCGGTAAGGAAATGATTGGGGGGGTGGGTTCCTGGAGTGCAGGTACTTGATATTCCTTAAAATCCACCGGTTTTCGGTTTAGGGTAAAGTCATAAGAGCTTAAGCCGATATAGTACAACTCCTGGTGCGGCTCGTCCAAAATCGGGTTTGCGGCATAACCGTTCTCGGTTAACCGGTATACCTTACCATTTGAGAAATCATAGGAATACCCGGCAACTTGCTTTGAATAATTGGCGTTAAATAACAATCGTTCGCCCTGAAGCGTGATATTGCCTTCAGAATAGGGTGTAGCCACCAATGGTTTGAAAGATCCGGTTTCCAGATCCAGTTGGTAGATGTTGAAATTCTGCCAGTCCTTCCTGGCTGCCGTCACGGTTCGCTTAACGTCACTTACGATCTCATCCACCAAAAAGTCACCCTCAAAGAGCTGCCGTTTCTCACCGGTAGCGGGATTAAACTGGTAGATCATCGAGCCGAATCTGCCAATCCGGTCTTCCGATAAAATGATTTCACCGTTAGCCGAAATATCGTAAGCCCGTATCGGGCCGGAGAAAATTACTTGATCCCTCCCGGACTCCAAGTCGTATCGATGAATTAAGGCATAATATCCGATACTGTTTTGGGAAGAGTTGGCGTAACCAGTCTTGGTTTCATGGGTACCATAATACAATTTCCCGTTTTTAACCCGGATCGACATGGTAAAAGGGGCGTGAGTGGATACCAGAATCCGTTCCCTGCCGCTCTCCAAATTTCGCCCCACAAGCTCGTAATAACTCGAATCTTGAAAAGCTCCGGTTTTTGCAGTGATTTGTCGCTCATAATACAACATATCTTCGCTGAAATAGATTTGAATTACGCTTCCGGCGGAGCCGGGCACCACCTCCCCATCGGTTCGGTAATCCCGGTAATGTTCGATCTCATATTCTTTCCAATCCTTCCAAAGCTCGGGAAGGGATTTACCGTAGACCTTCCGGGCGCTCCGGTCGGCGCCGAAGATCGGGTAAAGCCAGGAAACGAGCGGAATGGACTCACCGTTGACTTCGAAAAACCGTGCGAATTTCTCCGGTCCATAAACGTTTGACAGGTAATTAAAGAACTCCCCGCCATACGTATATATCCCGGAAGCCTGAAACTCAATGGGCTCAAAAGTCGCATCCAAAATGGAAGGAAAACGTCCATCCCGGACCCGGGCCCCGATATACGAGTCGAAATAACCATCATTCAGCCTTCCCTGATAAGGCGTTAGCTGCGATTCACTGTAAACGGTGATCCCCTCAAAGACCCATCCGGGCAGCGCAGAAACATTGGGCATCCAAAAGGAATCATTGCCGAAAACATCCTGAAGAATCTTGTTTGAACCTGTTGTTTTTGTCAACGAAAGTTCGTGAGTATATTCGTGGACTCCTACCATAGACCACCAATTTTCGGTAGCTCCCAAAGAACTTGCCTGATCCGGCGGGTATTCAAAAACATGAATCCGTTTATTTACCGGATCGGTAAAACCATTCACCAGTAATCCGGTGTCGTCGATGACGAATGGAAAATGGAACACTTCATTGCCGCAGAGC
>DASVMB010000201.1:0-8080 GCA_036384575.1 Bacillota bacterium | reverse complement strand
CGCCACCGACTTGTTGCCTGGCTTATCAAGCATGAACGTCAAGCTCCTTCCATATCTGGTTGAAATACAGTTTAAATTCAGCCGCATTCCGGGAGCAAATGGGTGTGCGCTTCTCACAAGTCAAATGAATATCATAAATGTTTTTAACTACGGCAGGTCTTTCCGATAAGACAATCACCCGATCCGCCATGCTGATGCTTTCGGCGATATCATGGGTGACCATGAGGGCCGTCTTATTCTCTTGCTTGATGATGCCGTAAATATCTTCGGTCACCAGTAGACGGGTCTGATAATCCAAAGCCGAAAACGCCTCATCCAGGAGTAATATCTCCGGTTGAATCGCCAGCGTCCGGATGAGCGCCGCCCGTTGCCGCATGCCCCCGGAGAGCTGCTGCGGATACTTATCTTTGAAGTCATATAATCCGTAGGTCTTCAGTAATTGCTTCACATATTCCTTGGATTGCGGTGTCAGCGCCTTGCGGATCTCCAGCCCCAAAAGGACATTCTCCATAATGGTGCGCCATTCAAAAAGGTAATCCTTTTGGAGCATATAACCCACTTTTGATGACGTGCCCGTTACGGGTATGCCTTCAATCAAAATCTGACCGCTGGTTGGAAATAATAACCCGTCAATCATCGAAAGGAGGGTTGATTTCCCACAACCACTCGGCCCGACGATGCATACAAACTCGCCTTTTTTGACCGTAAAATCAACCCGCTCCAGGGCGGTTATTTCCCCGTTTAGCGAGTGGTATTTCATTCCCAAGTTTACTACTTCGATCAGGTTTTGCAGTAAGAATCACCTCAAACCTAAATGCCATTTCCTTCGACTTGCTTATAGGATATTCGCCCGGTAGCCTCGGGGTAACCGTTTTTGATGGGGCTACGTTTTAACAAGTGAAAATAAAAAAGCCGTTGCAAGCGGCTTTGCTGACTTTATTGGCTGCATGCCAATGATTTTTTACCAAAAATTATCATTCCCTCCACAATACCCGTTCAAAGAGTTTATCCAAAGAAATGAGATAATAACTCGATATCTTGTTCATTTTGCAGGTTTCATAAACCAATCGCAAACATAACCTGATTAACTAGAAGGGAGATTCTTTCCGAATTCATCCCTTCCAATGGCAGTACATGATCTCATGACATTTATTAGCCGCACTTTGAAGATGATCAAAAATCAAACATTTCCAAGCCTTCTTCGCCTCACTTACCTATGTTTAAAATGGAAGGGGGTTTTTTCAATATGTTTATCCTTTCAACAGGCCCGATTGAACAGGAAGGCAATGTAGTTCAATTACGTCTAAAGGTACTTAATAATTCAAGTTCGGTTGCAAATGTCACAGCGACAATATTCGATTTGGACGGTACGAAAAGAGTATTTACCACACGTACCTTTATACTTCAACCCGAATCATCCGACTTTGCGGTCATAAACATCCCCGCCTTACTTCAGTTTGAGGTGCAATTTACCACTCCCGACCCCAATATCCTGGTTGCCGTTTTCGCAGTGCAGAATGACGGTACTTTTAGCGCTGCAGACAGCGTCCGAAGCGCAGAAATGGTAAAGATAGGATAAAGGGTGCATCCTTGGAAATGGTTCAGGATTATCTTTACATTCAAACGATAGGCATCAAAGACTTGGGGGTCGCGTTTATTTAAACCAATCAACATTTCGGTCTCATGAATGGTATGTTTATCGATGATTTCCGCCCGTACACCTTCAAAAGGAGTCAGATCCTTTAAATTCCGGCCATCGCGATCCACAGAAAACAGATGATAATTCTCATTGCCCTTAAAATCTTTACGGTAAATAATCCGGTTGTTACCTTTCCAAAAATAATCTGTAATGTCGCGGGCGGTTTCTCCAGTGACCCGTATCGCTTCATGGACGCCCCGTTGTTGTACAAAAATATTCATGCGGTTTTGGTAAGGTCCCATGAAGGAAAGATAGTTCCCGTCCGGTGAAATCTGGAATGCTGTCTTTAGCGGGTTTTTAAAAAAATCGCGCAATGGGATCCGGGGTCTCTCCGAACTTGCATCATTCGTAACCAACTTTATCGCCTCCTTGATCTATAACTATAAATATGGCGCCGATGGCATAAGAGTCCCCATACCCAAGAGTTAATTGATGGTTTTATGAGTAGACCGGTACCTCCATTAAAAACAGGGGGTAATGAAGCGTATGCTTCTTTACTCCCTTGATAATTGATAAACAATTTTCAGGTGTTTATATTGATGAAAATGGCGGCTCACTGTTATCTATGTTGAAAGACGGACCGTGTCCGGGAAAAATCACCTTTAGTCCGGTCTGTTTGATCTTCCGCCAGCTTTCATTCACCACACCGAGAAGATCCTCAGAGACTTGATTGGTCGGGTGTAAATCGCCGGTAAAAGCACCCTCAAGATACATCACAAAACTGATGCTGTCGTCGGAATGACCGGGTGTGTTCAAAAATTCGGCGTCCATGTTTAGTTTGAAAAAGAAAGACCGGCTGTTCCCGGAGGAAATGACGGTGACCCTGGTTGTACCGGTTTAACCGAGTAATCGAAGCAATAAAGGGAATCGTCATATAACATAGAAATGTTAATATAGTTTCGATAAAGTTTTTTGAAAGGAAAATTAAACGAACCATGGAGAAAACCGGGATTCCATCACATTTTCCCACATCTGTCCAGGACTGGTTGAATTACACATTGTTAAAAACCGGAGATCAACAAATAAGGGCGATTATACGGTTTAGCGGAAGAATTGATTCCGATCTTCTATCCCGGGCTATCCGTTTGACATTGGATGCGGAACCTGTTTTGGGTTGCGGTTTTAATCCGCATCCATGGAAACCCATTTGGCGGCGGATAGATAATCTTGACAGCATAAAGCACTTAACAATCGTGTCATCGGATAATATCGATCAAGAAATCGCCGGTTTTATGGGCTACAGGATCGATCCTCAGTACGGTCCACAGGTTAAAGCTAAAGTGATACGCTCGACTAACGATACGCTTTTACTTGCGATTAATCACATGGTTGCTGATGGAACAGGAGTAAAAGAGTATCTTTATTTATTGGCCGATATTTATAACAAGCTGAAATCGAATAAGAATTGGAGACCGGTACCAAATCTCAAAGATCGAGGCCAGGCACAACTACTGAAGCAAATTCGATTCAGGAATAAATGTCGGTCTCTCCTCTTCGGGCATTACCCCAAACAATCTTGGGGGTTTCCCTACCGAAACCGGGATACATCAAATCCAACCTATGCGCTAAAAAGCATTTATCCACAAGATTTTAAAGCGATCCAACAGTATGCCAAGGCCAAGCAGATCACCTTAAACGACCTGTTCGTAACGGCATTTTACAATTCTTTGTTTCATTTTGTGCAACCAAACGAAGGAGATGCCGTGCCGATGTTAATCACCGTTGACTTACGGCGCTATCTACCTTCCAAAAAGACGGAGACAATCTGCAATCTTTCCGGTTCATTATTTATTTCTCTCCGCTATCAAAGAGAACTTTCATTTGAAGAAGTTTTACGTCAAGTCAAAAATGGAATAACTACGGAAAAGAAGCATTACCCCGGTTTGGGAATGGCTTTTTTGATGGAATGCATTTCATATTTTGGATTCCAAATGTTTCAAAAGCGAAGTGATAAATTAACGAAAGATGCCATGATAACCGGTAATGCTTATCCCACGCCATCAAATCTAGGAGTCATAGACTCAGACTTATTATGGTTCAAGGACATTACAGTTGATAGTGCGTGGATAATGGGGCCGACTCCGTATCCACCCGCATTTCTGGTATTAATCAGTACTTTTAAGGAACAGGTAACTTTCTGTTCAGCCTATTGTAAAAATGCAGTGGCCGAAGGTATGGTGGAGAATCTATTGGAACGAATGGTGGATGATGTACGAAGGCAAACATCTGAATTCGAGCGATCCATAAGAAGCTAACGTTTTTTCCTCCCGGTATAAACTCCAACAATTCCTAATGTTAATAAAGTACAGTCGACATCCTCGAACCCGGCCCTGTAAAAAAAACGGATGACTTCATTGGGTGTGAAGAACTCGGCAATGGAATCATGCAGATATTGGTATGCCGCCGGTTGATGGCACAGGATCTTTCCAACCAACGGGATCCAATTCCGTAAATAAAAAAAATAGGCCTTGCCGAAAAACGGATTTAATGGTTTGGCGGTTTCCAAGACGACGATCCTGCCATCCGGTTTGAGCACCCGGAATGCCTCCTGAAGCACCTTTACCGGATCGGGCACGTTCCGTAAACCATACCCAATGGTGACACAATCAAATGAATCCTTTCGAAAGGGTAACTTACCGGCATCTCCTTGAACCAATTGCACCTGATGAAGCAAACCCCATTTTTGTAGATGCCTCCTGGCAATCGCCAGCATCTCCCCTGATAGATCCATTCCGGTAATTCGTCCATCCGGGCCGACCTGTTTTGCCAAATCGGCAGTAATCATCCCCGTCCCGCAACAAAGGTCAAGTGCCCTTCCTTTGGATTTAAGCTCCGTCCGGGAAACCGCAGACCTTCGCCAATAGTGATGCCTGCCCATGGACATGATGGTATTTGCCAAATCATAACGCCGGGCAATCCGGTCAAAAATCTCTTTCATCTCGGTCGCTTTGATTCGAATCAATGCCTTTTCCCCGGGTAGATCGGGCCTTTCCCAAGTACGGTTGTGATCCATATTCCTCAACTCTCATGGTTTATTATTGAATGCCGGCGCATTCAATATAGTTTGATCTGATCACACAAGGAATATGTTTAAACAATACATTTACAATATCCACTTAATCTCTCCACCCCGGGTTTTGGGTAGATAAAGCATATGGATTGATAAGGGTTCAGGGTAACCACGGCACCTTTGGGGAGAAGTCCTTGGCCCTTGGATACACATTCGTTCTCGGTAATGAAATTTGTTTTTTTATCGCCCAGATTGCTGACAACCAGATATTGATCATTCCCCACCGAAAAATAGGTTTTTACTAAGTTCTTCTGTGTATTAACTTTCCTAATCTTGCTTGGTACGAGTGGAAAAAGCGATCGATACATGGCCATCTCTTCGGAGGTATATTCGTTGATGTTGTCCGAAGTAAACAACACACTACCATAAATGCGATTCAATAAAAACAATGTATGGCGTTGTTCTTTGATAAACTGATTATTACTGCTTCGTAAAACGAAGACATCGGGGTCATTATAAAAACCCCTCCCGTTGAGGTGCCTGCGCCCGATGGTACTGGTCAGTGAGTTTATGGTGGAAACCCTTTCCCGGTAATGCACCCGTCTAAGGAACCGGTCTTCCCAGGAAAGCGCCACATCACTTCCGATTCGGCAGTAGTCTACCAGGCCGAAGGCGGAGCCCAGGGGTACCCCGCATCCCAAAATCAACTTATCACCGGCAAGCTCCCTCAGGAAAGTCATGGCTTCATGCATAATCTGGCCGCGGGTCTTATCTTTTCGTTCTTGTAACGCGGCGGCATAAAGAAAGTCCAGCTTTACCAGATCATACCCCCATTCCTCAAATACCACCCGAAAAACCTTGGTAAGGTAAGCCCGCACCTCCGGGTTGTAAAAATCGAGCGCATAAAAATAACCTTTCCAGCCGGGATTATAGCCTGCCTTTGTTACAATCCACTCCGGGTGATTTTGATAAAGTTCCGAGCGCTTTTCACAGGCGAATGGCGCCAGCCACAGACCTGCCTTATAACCGCATTTTTTAATCTCTGAAGCCATATACTTCATACCTTGAGGAAACTTGGGATTGATCACCAACCAATCACCCACAGCGTTCTGATAACCGTCGTCTATCTGGAACACGTCAATAGGTATGCTTTTTTCACAAAATGCGGCCAAATTATCCAGGACAACATCTTCGCTTATTTTCGAGTAATAATTGTACCAGCTGGTCCAACCCGTACAGGGACCTATTTTAGGCTTTGGCAGATTCATTAACCCAAAAAAGCTGTCGAATACTTGATTCTCCTCACCCGTGGCAACGAACAAATCAAAGACGTCATACGGGCTATTGATGTGTAGACCTTTACAGTCCTTGACCACTCGCAAATGCTTACGCTGATAATACTCGAAGACAGTATAACCGGTATTTTCCGACAACGAACCGGCGAAATCAATCCCATTACGATTACGGATATACGTATAGGTCCAACTTTGCAGGACTCTGCCGCGTGGCCGGTAAAAACCATAATCCCCATACCTCTCAAGCATCAGCCGGGCAATTCTGTTAAGCCTGGGTATTCTTTCACCGGGATTGAACTCTCTGCTTTCGGTCCAACTTTGATAGCCGTTGAGAAAAATGGTATCTTCCTGTGATAAATGAAGATCTGTATCAAGATATAACCTGTTTATCTTGATCGCTTTTTTGGGCACTATTTTCAATCCGATTCTTTGACCGCCCTCTACCTGTGAAGTTGTATAGTGAATTTCAACTTCTTCATCATCCAAATCACCTTGAAAGCTGCATACCTTTTTTCTATTCCCCGCCGTATAAATCAAACGGCCACTTTCAATCTTCATCCCTCAATCACCCCGGGTTCTATTTTTTTTCAATATAACGGATAGCCATATCGATCAATACTTCGATCTGAAGCTCGCCTGAAAACTCCCGGTCGCTGGGTACTACGTTCCCTCTCAAAACCAGCTTTTGGCAGTAGCTCATCAAGGCACGCGTGATAATACTGGAAAACTGATTAATGTCGATATCCGGCCGGATAGAACCGTCGCGTTTTCCCGTCTCCAGTGCGGCATCGAGCAAGGTTTGGGTGTCAAACATGTCCATTTCATAAACCGCCAACTGATCAACAGGGATCTGTTCCTTAAGAATGTAATAATCCAGCTCCTCAAGGAATCGTATAAAATCCTGGCGTTCACGGAACAAGGTCAAAGAAACTTCAAGAATCCGCCGTACCTTCTCCAAACCGTTCAATTGACTTAAGACCACTTGATCATCGTTACCGGGCAACAATGCAAAACCCAACTCCCAGAACTTGGATGCCGCGGCAATGACCAATTCGGGTTTGGTCTTGAAATAACGGTACACCGATGCCACGCCGATTCCCGCCTTTTCGGCAATATCGGTCATTTTTGCATTTTCAATGCCTTTTTCTGTAAATACCTTTATGGCGGCTAAAACGACTCTCTCTTTGCGTTCTTCTTTTTGCCGGTCGACAGTGATGCTCCGGTTCGTTTTTTGGATCATCCCGATAGAGCTCCTTAGATTATCGCGTTTCATCATGCCTTAGCGCTGTTTGGCGGCTATCATGGGGTATGGCGATCACATGGGCATCTTCCTTGTTTTCCTTGATCAATTTTGGATTTCCCACTCTAGCAGCGGTTTTCTGGCCTTCTTCCGCAGTCCTCTGTAACTGATAGTTCAACTATCAACCCTATATATTATACCAGAATTATTTGGCAAAACAATACATTCATATTTTTTCGCCGAAGTTTTCGATAATTAAAGTTTGCGGTATGATAGGTTACTTATATTCCGCCGCATCAATAAGCATGAACTTCACAGTTGGAAATTCCCGAATGACATCGTCCAAAGAATTTTGCCTCACCACGACATAGATCTCCACTGAAGTATTTATCAAACTTGAGAAGATATCATGAAACCCCTCTCCCTGCAGTTCCAATGGCCCGATCTCATCAATAAACAACGGTTCGATCCGAAAACAAAGCGCCTTTTTGATGATCTCCCGGCCAAACTCCAAACCGCTCCTGGAAAAACTAAAAGCACCGTAGCGGCATTCCTCTTGCCAGTTTTCGGGGATAAAACCTTCCCGATAGGAAAACGGTTCGCTTTCTTCAGTGGCCAGATGAACGATCTCCTGACCCGCAAACACATTTCCCCGGTAAATTTTGCGATTGTAGAAACCGTCCCCCTTTTTAAGACTCCTGTAGATACCAAGTAAACGGGTAGACTTGCCGATGTTTATAGCCCCGGTAATAAAATGGACCATTTCGCAGATACCACCTTAAATAAGATTTAGCTCATCATATTTTAGGAAAAGTAAAACATGTCTCAAGGAAAAA